>NZ_JAQEGR010000006.1:181660-215752 GCF_027667425.1 Fusicatenibacter saccharivorans | reverse complement strand
TTCGTTATCTTTTATAACAATTCCAATATTTTTAATATTATGAATCTCATCTTTGCCTCTCCAAAAGATTCTTAAAAATTCTACATTACTTCAAGAACTCGAATTGCTATCAATCCAATTCGAACACTAAGCACTTCTGCTGGATTATTAAAATCTATATTCGTTATTTCTATTATTTTCTGCAAACGATATGAAACAGTTCGATAATGAATAAACATTAATTCAGAAGTCTTTTTTAAGCTTTGGTTGACATTCAGATAACATTCCAATGTATCAACCAGCTCTCCATTTTTCTGAATATCGTACTGGCGAAGTTTATTCAATGACTCCGGTATAAACGCTTGCAACTGATTTATATCTTTCATCTTTTCCAGTATCTGATAAAAGAATCCTACCTTTGTACTATCTATAACTGACTTATCCTCGTCTCCGATTATTCGTCTAATAACTTTAATATATTTAAGCGCAATTTTAGAAGATTTAAAAGACTCCTTCAATTCATGGTATCCTGTGACAGTTTTACCTATACCAATCAGAAAATCTATTTCAACTCCCCTATTAACTAGAAATTCTTGTATCGTTTTCTGCAGTTTCTCCAGTTTTTTACGAAATTCCAATCCGGTTTCCCGTTCCGTTTCTCTGTGAATATATACAATCTGGTTGGTTTGCAAAAAAATAGGCTCCCTCGGTAAATAACGTATAATTTCGTTTTCGACCAATTCTGTTTCTTTTATCTGGGCATTGGTAAATTTTTCCATATTCTTTATTGCATCCATACGGAAAGTGACAACCCGATATATCTCTGCATCATTAAGACCAAGCATACCTGCAACTTCATTTTCTTCATCATTTGACAGCGAACCATTCAGCATACGATATTCCAAATCTCTTAGATGTCGTTTTTCAAGATTCTCTTCTAATACATGTCTGATCAAACTAAACTGTAATGTAATGATAATATTCTCTAACGCGATAAAATCTAATTCCCTCAATGGTTCATTCTGTTCTGAAACAACAAAATACATTTCCTGTCTTTCAAATATATTGAGCTTCTTAATATATTCAATATAGTTAGTATTTTTTCTTTTTTGACACAAATATTGATATCTGGTTATAATTCCAGACTTATATTCCGCAATATTTTTTTCAATTCTAAAATCCTGTGTTTCCGAATTACTTGAAAAAAGACAGGTTCCATCTGCGTTATATAAACCGACCGGATTCCCGAGCATGGTACTGATCAAGAAAAATATTCTCTCTATAGATTCCCTTGAATCTATCACGTTCAGTAAAATATTACTTAAATTATCATGTGTCATCTTAAAATATTTCAGTTTTGCAGTTTCAATATCACACAACTGAAGTAGTATATGCTTAATAATCCCCCAAAAATACAAATCCTCAGAAATTTCTATCACGGGCAAATGATGTTCCTGCGAAAATTCCATTAAAATATCAAACAGTCTTTTCAGGTGTTCAGTTCTCTGACAGCACTTTACTATAAATCCACTTATCTGCTTTTTATCCAATTCTTTTAAATGATGCAAAAAAACATCTTCCTCTGTGGCTTCATAGGCTCGCATACTTGTCAGGAGCAGCTCACCCCCCCCCAGGAATTTTTCCATATCTGGCACTTCAATGATTCGGACTCCTTTAATTTCACGACCAATTCCAGAATCATCACTTATCAGTTGCATTTCCGAGAAATTGTTTGATTCAAGCAAGTCCTTTACTGTATACCCCATTTGTATTCCCTTCCTTTTACAATTGATTTGATTTATCTTTATTTTGCCTTATTATGTTATGCTATATCTATTTTAATATATTGGTGGAGTTATTTCTATAATTGTTTTTCATATTCTCTAGTTTGTTTTCTTAGCTATTCTGATAACTCATCGGCATCTGGTTTTATAATCTCCGAGACCTTTATGCCCTTTAGTAGATTGTCATAAGTTTGCTGCACATCCAGCAATATTTTATGTACTTTACAATGCTCTGTTGCATTTCTGGAACAAAACCCATCCTCTTCTAAACAACGATTTAATTTCATGGTTACTTCCGTGGAGGATATTATGTCAAACAGAGAAATATCTTCTGTTTTTTTCACAAGTGAATACCCACCTTTTATTCCTTCGCAAGCTGTAATTATATTCGCTTCTTTTAATTTTTTTGTGATCTTTGGAATATAGCTTTCTGGAATCTTTAATTCGTAAGCTAACTCAGACGCAGTGATTACTTCACCACGACAAGCCAGATAATATACTATTCTGATCGCATAATCCGTTGTAATTTTTAATTGCATAATTGCTCCTCTCCAAAACAGGAAAAATCCCGAATTATTATCCTTGCGCTTCATCTTTTATCGCCTCAAGTCTAATAAATTCGGGATATTGTATAACCTTTCATTTCCATATCTGTGCCTGATGCTTCAACTACTACATTTAAGGATAAAAAACATATAGAAAGAATCAAAATCCAAGAACATAAAATTTTTATGTATTTTTTCCATATATTATGCCTCATCTTGTGATTCTCCCTTATTTCTTTTCTGTTTTTTATGGATTAAAACACTTAGACAAATCAGTGAACCAAACAGCAATAAGAAATATCCCATAACAGGACTGTCATCTCCAGTCTTTACGCTATTGGTTTTTCCTAATCCATCCGAATAGGACGGACCAGATGGTTGTGACGGGTTTGAGGGCTGTGTTAGATTCGGCTTTTCTTCTCCCATATAACTGTTTTTAAAAGAGATCGCTTCTATTTTCTCCCCCTTCTCATTTGCTACAATTGTGACAACTTTTAACTGATTCGATTCATTATAGTAAGCCTCGACAGTCACATAGTACCTGTTTTGATCATATTTATAATCATCCTTTTTTTCTGTCGTCTGATAAATGTTATAATGATACTGTCCTGCTGTTTTTACATTCAGTATAATCTCTGTTGCTGCATTCTTTTCCATTGTCCAGGAATACTGCATATTGCGGCTTCCGGCTGGCATTGGTGCGTCGCTTTGATCGGTTGTCATAATATAAGAAAATTCATCTGCAATGCCTTCCACTTCACTGTCAAAGATCTGTCTCACCGGAATTTTCACTACAGTACAGTTATCAGATGCAAACGCTGATATCTGCATGCTCAGAAAAAGGAGCATAGTCACCAATATGACAGCTGTTTTCTTTAAATCAAGAATTTTCATGTTTTTTCTTTCCCTTCTTCTTTAATTTTCTATCTATCAGCAATAGAACGATAATTAGCAAAAGTATCCAGTAGATAACCGGCACCTGAATCATCTTTTCTTTCAATTTATCAATTCCAGTTCCCAGATTCTTGGCTTTCTCTTTCTCAGGATAGACCTGATCCGTAAGCCTTCCTACTAATATATTTCTTCCATTTGTCATGTCTGAGGTACATGTTATCAGAAGAACCAAATGGTCATTTTCAGTAAGTTCAATGTTTCTTTTATGTAAAGCATTGTCCGATATTTCCTGCAGATACGCCTGTTTTGCTGCCGGTTCCTCTGAACTGACACTGAACAGCCGCTCATTATAAGCATCTGCCTGAATCAATGCATAAAATTCAATTCCATGATCTTTTCCATCAAAAAAAAGATTTCCGTATGGATGTTCGTCAAAATACTCCTTATCTGCGAATAGCCCCACATCTCCAAACATCATGTGTTTTTCCATATGGTGTCCATAAATCATATTGTTAAAATCGGAAAAATCCGGTTTGTTTGCACAGTGCAAAAATATGGAACCACTTAAAGAATATTTGCCTTCGGCATCCGTATTCATATAAGTATCATCATCTTCTGCCTGAAGCAGCGGATAATTAACGTTTGTTTCATTTATTCGAATCCAGCCAATAATATCCGGATTGATTTTCTGCAATTCTTCAAAAGATTTCGTATGTTTTTCTGTTGGAATATAGGCTTCGTAGTTCTTCGCATCAGCCGCCTGATATACCTGATTGGAATCCCATAACATATAGCATGACAGGAACATTACCATAAGAATCAGCAATAACGCTATAAAATTCACCATATGATCGACTATTTTGACTAAAAACTTTGCTGCTTTTTTCATATGAAATATTCCTGAAGTTTCCTTTCTTATTGCAAAAGGGAATGCGACGGAGTATCGCCGCACGCATTCCCTTTGCTGTTACTTTTATGATTTTATGTAATTATTTCTGTACTTTTTTGCGTTTGAAAGCAACGAATCCAAACAGTGCTACAGCACAAAGAGCAACCATCAGAACGTATGGAAGAGTGTTCATGATAATACCAGTTGTTGGTACGTTGTTGAATCTGTTGGTTACGTCAACAATGTTCTTTTTCTGGCCGAGTTTACCACTGGCTGTAATTGCTTCATTGTATTTTTGTGCTGCTTTAGATGTCTCCACACCATTAAGTGTAACTACAGTGCTTCCCTTGTAGTTTGCTTTTGCAGCCTCAGTTACGGTAATCGTTGTTCCTACTGGAAGACCTGTGAATTTCATGTTCTCGCCATTTCCCAGCTGGAATGTACATTGTCCAGTCGCGTCTAACGTAACATCTTTACCATCTTTGTCTTTTACACCGCCAAGTGTTTTTGCATCTGTTCCTGCCGGGAATTCAAATTTTGCAGTAAAGTCGAATTTCTCAGTTGGAAGAGATTTTTCGGCATCTGTTACATTCTGAATAACCTTCTTGGATACGTTCAATGCACCGTTTGTTTTATAGTCAGGATCTGGCTTATTCGGATCTGGTTTCTCACCTGTACCAGCTTCCTGTACATAGGTGTTGACAAAGTTGAAACCATTCTTGCTTGCATCACCACCAATATCTACTTTACCTGTTGTTGCTTTACCTTTGTCATCTTTTGTCTTATTTACAATGATCTTATCAATTTCAAGTGTTCCACCAGTTTTCTCAACAACATATACATCCATTCTATACTCAGCATCGGACATAATCAGTTTTTCATATGCTGTCTCTGTAACAGACGGATTAGCCGTTTCGTTCTCTTCTACTGTATAGGAATATCTACCAGCTTCAGGAAAATCAGTGCCTACTAAATTAATTTTCTTAGTTTTTGTAGTTGTACCAAGATCAGTTGTTTCAAAACTGATTGTTGGTATTTCAACAGCATGAGCAGTATGTATTACATCATCCCCCTCCATAATCTGTGTAGCAGTAAAGCTAAATGTCTCTGCTTTTCCCACCTCAGTGTTGTAGGTCTTGCTGATATAGGCTTCCTTTGCATTATTTTTTGTGTCTGTCGTTGTTTGATCCGCTGCCATTGCCGGCATTGCCATTCCCATTGTCATAGCACCTGCTGCGACAATTGCGAGCATTTTCTTAGTGAATTTTTTCATGCTCATTTTAGTTCCTCCCTTGTAAATTATTTTGTTTTTTATTTGATTAACGGCTCTGGTAATTAAATTCCCCTGCTCCGAATAATCGCGATGACTTTTCCTTTGACATCTTTTATATCAATGCAGCCATAAATTCGGCTGTCCGATGCCTGAGGCCTGTTATCTCCAAGTATAAATACCTGGCCGCTCCCGACTGTGACCGGGAAATCCACTCCATCTTTGAATTGGGTGGTATCAAAGTAAATGTCCTGAGATATCTGTTCTGCACCATTTATCTTCAGTCCGTTTTTTGTAATGTCAACGGTGTCTCCTGCTACTGCCACAACACGTCCGGTCGTGGTTCTGCCATCAGCTTCAAACACTGCAACATCACCGGAGATAAACCTTTTATCCAATCGGTAATACATGACCAGATCACCGTCTTTGATTGCCGGTTTCATGGAGACATCATTTATTCTTACAATTCCATAGAGAAATGTAAAAATAAGAAATACTGCTAAGATAATAAATGCAATCTTCAATAACAACTGAACAATATCCTGTGCTACAGATGTTTCCTGTATTATATTGTTGTTTTTATTTGACCGTTCAGTTTCGTTCTTCATCCTATCCTTCCATAAAAATGGATGCCCATAACCCTTCTAGGGGATTTATTTGTTTTAGGTCAACTCAGACATCCACGGTACTAGTTTGTACCCTTTATTATAGTGGTTTATTTTTTTATTCCAATGCAACAAACATGTAAAAAGGCGGATGTATTTTTGCAAGTTTTGTTCCATAGCAGTGTCTATTCCATTTTCCGTCTTCTCCAGAAAAACAGAACCATAACGATACTTATAGCGAGTAATAGCCATACATGCCTGCTTGTTCCCAGACGAACCCCTGTTTCCGGTATTGATTGTGTGTTTTCGTTTGTGATTTTTAACTCAATCACATCTCCTCGTGCAGCCTCAATCCGCTGTTTCATGACAGCCGTATTTTCATTCGATGTTGCCTGAACTGGATTTGAATACTTATCATTCTCTTCTTTTTTAGAAATCGAAACAGCGTATTTTGATGTATCAACAGTTTCTGTTATTATGATATCCGAAGATATATCTACATTTTGTAATGTAACTTTATCTCCATGTTTCAAGGATGTTCTAAGTGTCTTACTACGCAGCTTTTGACCATCTTCCCAATAGAGAATTTCCATATCAAATGGCTTCTTGCGGTTTCCAAGTGGACCAGTGACTTCCTTTGTAATCTCAACCGTCACCCCGCCTTTTTGCGGATGATTGACGATATGTCTGTCCGAAACAGCTCTCCAGGTATTTGTCGTCGGTGATTTCTCATATAGGAATAAAATATCGGATTCTACATCGACCATATATAAATTAAAGTTATCCTGATACTGTGTTTTGGTTTTATCTGCTTTGTTCTTTTTGTTCGGAGTAACAGATTCTACCATCCAGTATCTGCCATCTGGTATCTCCTCCGATAACTGAAGCATTCCATTCTCATCAGTCAGTTGCAAGTCAAAATCAGGATTACACTTCTGACCATCCTTTTTCAGAACGATATCGTCCTTGCTCTGTGTATTGTCATAATCTACTGTATATCCTGTATCATCCGCATATTCTTTCGTAACATCATCATACGGTACTTTGTAGAACAGAAAACCTGCACCAGCAAGTCGGTTTCTTGGAAGATCATCCGTCTTTAAGAAACTTCGTTCAGCAAGATTGAAATGCAGATTCTGCACTTCCAGTTCCATCTTGGAAACATCCTTGAACTCATTCTCATCCTTCGGGAATATTTGTTGTCCATTTGAATCGAAATACTGAATCTCTGGATAAATAACTTCATAATATAGGAAACCATCCCCGTATTCCGAAGAATAATGTGTCTTTCCTATCTCAATTTCTTCCACCTTATATTCCACCGGATTTCTGTCCTGGAATAGTGGAACATTGTCGACTGTGTGTTCCCATCCGTTCTCTTCATTCAGCAGGAATTCCTGTCCTGTAGAAATTCCATTCTGATACAATCTGATTTTCACCTGTTTTTCCGTCAGTGCATCATTTGGATTTTCCCATGTCTTTTTGATATGCAGAGTGCCTGTTTTAGCAAAATTTCGGATATTAAGGCTGGTATCTCCTCGCTGAAACAGAACAGATTTTCCGTCTATCTTACCATCAACTGGTGCCTTAACAGCCTCCTGATTTTCGTTAGCCTCCCTATCCACCAATTTTGCATCAATGATTTTGAATGCTCCATTGGCAATCTCAACGGTGATCTGTATATCTCCTGTGTCTACATATCCCGTCGGTAAGTTTGTCTCTCGCAACAAATACGTCTCAGTTGCTGTTCTGTTCTGTTTGTTTTCATCTTGTAACGGAATGTGAAGTTGTGCGATTCCGTATTTATCAGTTGTTACCGTTTCCTCCTCAACACCGTTCTTACTGACAGCAAAATTGATCTTCTCCATTCCATGTCCGGTAGACTCATCAAATTTGTTCAGTGTGAGTATTCCCTCTTTCTGATAACGGTTCTCCAATTCAATAGTAAGAGTCTCACCACCGCGTCCAATTCCACGTCCTGTGAATTGAATTCCACTTTCTGGATATGCTTCCCATGAATTTACATTATCTCCTTGTTCATGAGAATTGCGGACATTGTACCAACCTGAAAATTTCACATTCGAATCTTTTGGCTTATAGTTGTACTCTTTTAATGTGTATTTCCAGAATGAGTCCGCCTTAACGATCCACGTACAGCTTGTATGTGTATCATCTGTCCATGTACCTACAACTTCTATTGGAGCATCCTCCGCTTGCGGAGCTTCTGCATCCGGTTTCTGGCTATCTTCTGAAGGAAGCACAAGTTTCATATGCTCATGAAATGCAGGTGGCTGAGGTTTTCCATCTAAAAGCTTTTCATCCATATCTACCTGGATATAATAATCTTTCTTGACTTTCTCTATTGCTTCCGGCATTCCGACAAAATCTTTCTTTACTGTCAGGTAACCATTTTTTGCTACAATACGTCCGTCAATATGCCACCCATCGGACATTTCACTTTTGAAAGAATACCAATAAATGGTGAAGAATTCGGTATCTAATTTCGATGGCGGAATCTCCCTGTCTCCGATACGAATCATACGTCCGCTTTCACGAATTGTCTGGAATACCTCTTCATCGGAAGGAATTCTATCTATCTTGTAGATATAGTCTCCATTTCCAATATATCCCTCATCTGGTTTAGTTCCCTGCAAAAGTTCTTGCACTCTCTTATTTCCATCCGCATACTGTTCCCACGTAGATGGATTCTTATTTCCAAGAACTGGAACATCATGCAATATACTTGCCTTCACATTACAGTTTGCCACGGCAACCGCACTTGTATAATCGTCTACATTCGTGGTTGGTAATGCTACCGAACCATCTTCCGGCATCGCTGACTTACAGATATAAAACTGTACCTGTTTTCGATTTTGGTTACTAACCTTACGCCACGCTGCATAGAGGGTGATTGGCTGTCTTGCACTATTATTTATAAGATCAGAAATAGAATCCCCTGCACCGCATTCCTGCCACTTTCCGTCTTTGTTTCTGTAATCCCAATGATCGAATTCATACTGTTCCAACTCTTTGCTGTCATTATCTTCATGATCATAAACTAGCGGATATGGTGACTTAACGTTATGTTTTCCAGCTTCTATTTCATTCTCATAATCATCTGTATGTCTTGTCTTATTCTCAACCTGAGGGGTCAACTTAGCTTCCTTAGGAAGTTTCTTCATATAACGAGTTGTATTATAGATAACCCTGACTGCCCCAGACTCCAGCGGTTTGTCTGCGATCACCTCATAAGATGAGTTAACCTTCGGAATTTCAAATTTTACCTTATCATTTCCGGACGGTTCTGGAAGAACCTCATTTTCGTCCCTGTCATTAGATGTACAACTCCAGACAATCTCCTTGCCATAATACTCACCTTCTAAACTTGCCCTCTTTGGTACTTCCAAAGTATATGCTTCCCCATGGCCTACATACTGTCTCTTAATTGCTTCTCTTTTGGTCAGATTCAGTGGATCCAACACTTCAATCAGATGAAAACTTTCCTCTACACTGAAATGTCTTCCTGCCAGCCCAACCTGAGAAGAAAGTCCTGTCAAACGATCAAAATAATTTTCGATTCTGTCTGGATTCAGTGGGTTTGGCTGTGAGAAATAATAGACAGATACATCTTTCCCGTTTTTCAGGACAGGAATATACCATGTACCATCGTTGTCCTTATAAGGGTGCTGTACAAACACACGGCTGTCTGTCGCATAACCAAACAGAATCTTCTCTTTCTGATCTGCGCCGGGCTCCAGCTTGCTCGGAGTGAAACCAAACTCACTGTAAATTTTAGAAATCGTATCATCTGGTTTAGCTCGCAAATAATAACGACTGGCTCGGCCACTGTTTGCTTTGATTATGTAATGTTGCTCAGCATTGAGGTTCTTTATCAGCTTATAATGTCCATCGATAAATACATAAAAACTGATATTTGCTTCTTTTACCGCAGCCGGCTTTTCTGTATTATCAGGAACAATCACATATGGACGTACTGCATCATCTGGCTGAATAGTAAAGCTCATGGTATGCTCTGCTTCATTTTTACTCCATGTAACCGCTGAAAGAGTACCATCTTCCTTTCTGCATTCCCAGTTTATATCCTGCGTTTGTTCTTCTACACGCGGCTTTGTACTAACTGTTCTTGTAAGTGTTGACTTTCTTGCAACAAAATCAATTGCCGGAAGATCACGCAAAGCTGTTTGGCTGTAAACCTGTCCATCTTCATCCTGTACTGTCACACTGTAAAAACCGTTATATCTATCATCGTCGTGTTCTAGTAAGGTCTTTGCACTCATTGTGGCAATATTCTGTCCGTCTGGCAGGTAATACACATCCATCGGCTCTCCGGACTTTCCTATATAAATACATTCATGACCTTCTATCGTGTATTTCCCTGCATTATGGATTGTATCGTAATCTCTCTTGGAATAATAAAAACGCTCTTTTGCTCCATTTTGAATAGAACCATCGTAATGAAATTTTTCAAAATGCTCTTTTAACTCATCATTAGAAATATAATAATAAACTGTTCCCGGCTTTGTTGTAGTATCTTTTATAACAGGAATTTCTTCGTTTAGAACATTATATCTCTCATTATTTACAAAAGTATAGAATTTAATGTTCAAGGTTGCTGGTGCAAAAGTGTTGCATGCAACCGTATATGGTTGCTCTATCTTTCCAATAGAAAAGGTTAGTTTATCGCCCTGTTTCACCGGAGCAATTGTTTTATTTTCATCCTCACTGGCACAAAGCCAGTCGCTTTCCTTCGTATCTCCTGGATCAACGGAAATTGTGACCGCAGAATCTTTCTTATAGTAACTCACAGTTCGATTTCCATCCGGATTGATCACTGTAACCGAATAGAAACTGTTCTCATTCTGCTTAATCTGGTCTGAATCATTATCCGGAATTTTTTCGCCATCAGATGCTCCTTTTGGCATATAGTAAACATCTGTCGGTACCGTTGTGTCCTGATTGTCCAGGGTGTAGGATACATATTGCTGTCCTTTATAAGTTACCACTGTCGCCTGTGCTAATGTCTTCTCACCACGGACTGTATATGGAAAATAATTTCCGGACTGTGTTTCCTCTGCATTCAAGCCGAACTCTTTATAAATCTCAGCAAGATCACTGACAGATAAATAGCATCTGCCCTGACGGTTCCATTTATACACTTTTTTCAGTGAATCAGCCGGCAGCTTTCGAACCTCATTGTCTGCATATATATAAAACTGAATATCAAAGGCTGTCTGGTCCGCTCTCTGGAGCACATAAGACTGTGTGATCTTTCCGATTGAGAACCTTGTCCGGTTCCCTGATTCCCGTACACCATCTATTACCTTATCATCTGTTCCCATACAGGTCCATTCGATCTGGTCTGTCTGATCCGGCAATTGTGGATTAAAGTCAGACACAACTTCTTCCACTACAGTTCCTGTTAATGCATAACGAATCCGATCCTGCCCTTCTCCCTTTACCTCTACGGAATAAAACGAGTTGTCCTTTTTTACAGAATCTTTTAAATTTAATGCAAGGCCTTTTCCATTTGGAAGGTAGTAAACATCTATCGCTTCCCCTTGTTTATTCTGTCCATCATTGTAAGAAACATATGTCTTTCCGGATTCTGTGTCTGTATAAACTTTTCCGTATTCTATCCTGCTTTTTCCCCGGTATGCAGATACAAACTTATTTTTTGCATCTGGATTCTGACCATCGCTGTTTTTTACAAATCCAAATTCTTCATATATCAGGAGCAGGTCCTCAATGGAAACACCATAGTAGGTAGTTCTTCCGTCTTTCCATGTTGCAATGCCGGTAATGTCATTATGCTGAAGCTTTACCTTGTTTCCATCAATAATAACATAGAAATCAATATCAAATCCTTCGGAAATCTCCTGAAGCCTTGGTGATTCCTCTTGTGCAATCTGCTCCTCAACGGCTTTTTCTTCTTCTGAAAACTCTCCCGGGGATGGAGTAATTTCTTCCTCCGGAATCTCTTCTAATGGCGGGGTGATTTCCTCTCCAGGAGTCTCTTCTGATGGCGAAGTATTTTCTTCTTTCGACGTCTCTTCCGACAATGATGTACTTTCCTCAGGAATAGATTCTTCTGTGTGCAGTTCACCCTCTTGAGTACTATTTATATTTGGAATATTCTCTTCTTCCACTGAAACTGCCAAAACTGTCGTTCCTGCGCTATTCATGCACAAAACCAATAAAAGTGTCCAGGCTATCCATCTTAGCCATCTCTTTTTCCTCTTCACACAAATTCCTCCTAAAAACATATTTTCATTTTCTTAGCTATCTGCCTTTTTTATCCATTCCTTCTGCATTGCCGCTTCCAGAAAACAATGAAGCAGCGGTTGGGAGAACGAGCCACATTCCCCGTTCAGGATCATTTGCAATGCTTCTCCATGAGTCAGTTTACTTTTATAGGGGCGAGGACTGATTAAGGCATCATATGCATCAGCCAGTCCCACAACCTGTGCACAAAGAGGAATTTCTTCTCCATGCAAACCATCCGGATACCCAGCTCCGTCATATCGTTCATGATGATGTCTGCAGATTTCATAACTAAGCGCATTTAATTTGTCTATAGTAAGACCTTTTGGAAACTTCTTTGTCATTTCAGCTCCAACCAGTGGATGTTGTCTCACGGTTTCCATCTCTTCATCTGTCAGCCTGCCATTTTTGTTCAGAATTTCAACAGGCACCCTGATTTTTCCAATATCATGAATTGGCGCCAAATGTGATACAGCTTCTACTTCTTCGTCTGTAATTCCATATTCCGGATAATTTTTCTGCAGTTGGAGATACATCTGCTTTGTAAAGAAAATAATATTGTCCTGGTTTTCCGCTTCTGATAAATTATTATGATCCAGAACTGTAGACAATAATGACACCATATTCCAATATTGCTTGGTCTTATCGCGCTCGTTCTTCTGGAGTTCTCGTTTCATTTCCATTACGGATCTGTAGGTTCTTTTTACATTATGTAATGTAATCATTGCTATATTATCTTTTATATCCACATATTTCTTAGCCCTCATCTTTATATAAGATTTTTCACTCTCTATTCTGCGGTATACGATATCCTGCTCTGCATAGCCATGAACCAGATTTTCTGTTAACTTATCGCTTAACAGGAAATCTCGTAGCTTTGATTTATCAGCATCATGAATAAATCTCTCTATATATATCTGAATAAACGTATCATAATCTTCTGTCTTCCTTGCTATTTCAAAGACCTCTTGATTATGTGAGTAAATGCATTCATACCTATTTGTTTTTAGATTTAATTTTAATGCTACATAAAACCTGTCAAAGTCCTTATCTGTGCAAACCATTGGTTTTTCCTGCTCCATAACTCCACCTCTTACGTAACTCAACCCTTAAAGGTACTAGTTTATGTCAAAAAAATATTCCTTAATACTATTTTCACATATAATAGTATATCGTTCTTTCTATTTTTTATAATGCACAAAATTTGCAAATATGGTGTGTGTATTTTGCAAGAAGTGTTCCATTATATGAATTTTTCCAAAAAGAAAAACGAACCACACTAACCATGTGATTCGTTATCTTTTATAACAATTCCAATATTTTTAATATTATAATTCCGTTTCGAACAGCTAATATCTCAGCCACATTGTCAAAATCCATTCCTGTCAATTCTACTATTTTCTGCAAACGGTATGAAACTGTTCGAGCATGCACGCACATTAACTCTGAAGTTTTTCGAATACTTTGTTTATGATTCAAATAGCATTCCAGCGTATCAATCAGTTCTCCATTTTTCTGAACATCATACTGATGAATCTCATGGACTGTATCTGGTATATATGTTCTTAATTGCTTTTCATCCTTAATATTTGTAAAAACATGAAAGAATCCTAATTTTGAACAATCCACTACTGACTTCTGTATATCACCTGTTATCTTTCTAATGACATCAATGTATTCTATTGCAGTTTTAGAATCTTCAAAAGAATCTTTCAAATCATGATAACCTTTAACACTTTTTCCTATCCCAATCAGGAATTCAAATTGTTCTTTTCTATCTGTCAATTGATCTTGCGTTTCTTTTTGAAATTTTTCCAGCTTTCTTCGAAATTCCCGTTTTCCTTCTTTTTATTTTCCTTGTGAATATATATGATTCGATTTGTATTACAAAAAATATACTCTTTAGGTAGAAATTTTAAAACTGCTTTTTCTACAATCTTTGTCTCTTTTCTTTGTTCAGCACTGAAATTTTCTTTATTGTTTCCAGATTTCAAATAAAATGTGATAACCCGATATTCATCTGTTGCATTAAGATCAAGCAGATTTGCAACATCCTCTTTCTCTGATTCTGACAGCGATCCATTTAGCATTCGATATTCTAAATCTCTATGATATTTCTTTTCAATACTCTTTACCGTTTCATTTTGAATTAAAAAATATAATAAAGCTGAAACTGCCCCCTCTAATGTTATAAAATCTAATTCCATTAATGGTTCGTTTATCTCTGATATTAGCAAATAATACTTACTCTGACCGAAAATGTCGATTTCTTTTATATATTCAACATTATTTCTTTTTTGACGTATATATTCAAGCTGCGTAATGATATTAGGCACATATTTTGGGCTATCCTTTAAAATTTTTAATTCAATTGGTTCTGATGTACTTGAATACATATTATGAAATTGTGCGTCATACAAAGCAACAGGATTTCCAAGCATAGTTTCCAGACCACAAATCAATTTCTCTATTGCTTTCTCTCTAATAGCTCTTCCAGCAAAATACTGACTGATTTCATCTCGAGTTAATTTAGAATAAATAAATTTTGCAACTACGATATTACTACATATTTGAGATAGTACATACTTAATAACCAACCAGTAACTGATATCCTGTGGAAGTTCCAAAACAGGTATATTGTGTTCTTCACAAAAACATACCAAAGTTTCAAACAACTTATTTAAATGAGCTGTATTCTGCTTTCTTTTCACAATAAATCCACTTATCTGCTTTTTATTTAATTCATTTAAGTGACTTACCATCATATGATCATCTAGTTTTTCATAAGCGGGCAAAGAAGTTAGGAGCAACTCACCCCCCCCAGAAAATTTTCCATGTTGGGAGCTACAATAATTCGAACTCCTCTTATTTCTCTATTGATTCCTGAATTGTCACTAATTAATTTCATCCCTGGGAATTTGTTTGAGTCAATAAAATTTTTTATTGTGTATCCAATTCGTGTTGTACCTCCGTATTTTATAGTATATGTTTATCTAAAACCTAAACATCTGCCAATGATATAGCGGTATTATAGCAAAAAGTAATATTATTTTCCACCTTAAGTAATCTGTATTTTCGCAAATAAATACAGCAAAACTTTATTTATACACTAAAAAAAGATGCAGGAATCAACTTCCCACACCTTCATTAGTAGCCTGGTATCCGCTATTCTAGCACCCCTGTTTATCTCACACCTCAATCAGCTCCTCTCTCCGGCTTATCTTTTCCCTGTTTTTCTTGAATAATCTTCTTATTGATTTCAAGCCGTTCATGAATGGATAATTTCTTATCTTTTCCATCTACCATCTGCTTCTGCTGTGCCGTTTTTCTATCTGTCTTTCCTGCATCCTTAACCACTGCATTCGCTTCGGTACTTGTTACTCGCTCATCTGCTCTTGGGCTTTGTCTGTACATATACATCTGATCGTTTGCTTTCAACTCCTTGTTGTACTCTCGCATCAAATTGTAGGCATACGCTTTAGAAACACCAAGAATTGCCCACACATCATCCACATCCATATACATTTTTTCCTGCACTATACTCATATCGCTTTATCCTCCTTCAAATATTGCTCAACATGTTCCAGACCATAAATCTTGTCCTCTACATAACGGGTTGGCACCCGACCGAGAATCACATAATAGTTCTTACTTGCCAGATCAGCATTCATTCTTTCCACCACCCGGTAAGCAAAAGAAACTGATAACTCAAAGAGTTCGGCAATGTCTTCCACTGATAAATACATTTTTCTTTTACGCATGAAACCATTCCTTTCCTTCTTCCTGTGGAATCTCACAGGTATCTTCTACCCCGTAGAAACGCTTCACAAAATACTTTGTCGGAACTTTTCCTCTAAGCGTCAAATATCCCTGTTCTTCCAGCTCCTTATTCAGATTGCCAATGATCTCATAAGCCGATGTCTGTTTCACCTCCAGAAGTTCACATATATCAGCTGCCTTTAAAAATAATTTGTTCTGCATAATCAGTACCTCCTGTATTTTGAATATTTATCTCTTCATATACTCTGTACTGGCAGATGCAAAATCGGACATCATTTTCCGAAATTTAGCAAATTATTTTAATTTTACAGTTTCCATATGTGTTATCTCTGAATCATGGAGTTTATATCATTGAAAAAGGGTATAAAAAAACAGTCTGCCCTGACGGAAAATATTTCCATCAAAACAAACTGTTCTTCATATTCACACTAATTATATTTTCTGAGCATAGTTACTTTTTGCGAAAATCTCAGATAACTCCGGAAAGAAAACAAAGAAAAAAAATATTTTTTAACTCCATTTGCACTCCACTGGAACATCCAGACAGCCCGCAAAGCCTTTATTTATGGGCTTTTTCGCAATTTAGTCCGCTACTCAAACTCTACAAAGACTAACGCTTTTTGTTTAGGAATTATTCTCTGTAATGTTTCTCGTTCTTTTGATTATTTGATATATCCATATTATCCTGCCTATACGAGCTAATGTTATCATTTTGTTATCGGCATTGATAACACCTACTCGATAACTGTGGATAATAACTATATGTAGCATGTCAAATTATAAGCTATTTTGCTTAGAGATTCAACACAAAACTGAAATTTTACTTTTCCTTATATTCATCTGGTATTGCTATTTGAAATGTTTCACACAACAGCATCACATCATGCACATCATTTTTATCGTGTTCATATCCCAAATGAAGCATTACCTGACTCAATGGTTCAATACAAGAAACAGTTATATCTCCAACTTTTCCAATACCGGAAAAAGTTTTTGATGGAAATATATCTCCCTCATAAACAATTCCGTCATCTGTAAATTCAAAACAATGTAAATCAATGATTCTTTGTTTATCATCTTTCCAGACAGTATGACCATCCGTTGTATAATCAGTATTTACTTCCTCAAATCCATGCTGCTTAATCACATAAATATAATCATGATAATGTTTCAGTTCAACAAACAAATCAATATCATTGTGTATTCTTGATTCTCTTTTAAGAAGTGCATCAACACCCCATCCGCCATCTAAATATACTTTAATTTCGTTTTGCAAAGCATATTTTATAATTTCACATGCATCTTCTGTACGTACCATAATCTATCCTCCAAATTCAAATCTTTGTATGCTTTCCAACTCACTAAAAGCCTGAAATTTGTCAGTCTTTCATCCTTTTTGTTATCAATCACCAATTAGCTGTAATCCATTAGGATTTAGCTGATATATTTTATCGCACACCTCTTCAATATACTTTCTATCGTGAGAAATGCTAATGACAGCCCCCGGAAATTCTCGGAGCATTTTTCTTATTACCGGACCGGACAATGGTGAAAAATTTCTTGTCGGTTCATCCAGAATAAGAACATTTGCACCACTTAAGCTCATCCTCAAGAGAAGCACTTTCGCCTTTTGTCCGCCTGATAACTCCCGAATCGGATGCTCCATTTCATCTGGTGTGTATTTAAGTGAACCAAGGTATGTTCTAATTCTTGTACGCTCTTCTTTATCTCCTGTTTTATCAAGGTAATCAACCGGTGTAACATCCAAATCCAGCAGGTCTTCATAAGTTTGAGGCATATATTCTGCTTTAATGTCATTCCGATTTAGGAGTTCTTCCGCTATCTTTTTTAGAAGAGTCGTTTTTCCTGCCCCGTTGGCTCCTATCATACAGATTTTTTCTGAACCTTTTATTTTTAAATGAATTCCTTCTGCTAAAATTCTTTTGCCATCCGGAGTCACAAGCTTTGAAAGTTCATATTCTATGACCGTTTTTCCTGCGGGAATGTGTGAGTTTTCATCCCCTAATTTGACAAAGATTGCTTCTTCCTGTTCCGGCATCTGAGTCATATTTTCATCTTCTTTTTCAAATCTTCGTTCCATTGCCTTAACCGTATGCATTTTGTCCTTTAAGTTTTTGGCAACAGACGGTGCTTGTCTGGTACAACTTCTTAATGCACCTTGTACACTCTGCATAACTCTTTGATATTTTTCATCGCGAATCTTTTTCTCCCTACGGTCACTCAGTGCCCGCTGTTTTTGGATTTCAAATTTATGAAGCCGTTCTTCCACATAGCGTCTATAGGGAAGCTTTGCCACGGTATATCTCGCCTTTGTTTTTCGTATAATCTGCTCGATATGTATCACCATGTTGGCAGTACGCTCTATCAGCGTTTCATCGTGTGAAATAAAAAGCACAATGTGCTTCCAGTCATTTATGATTTTTTCCAGTAATGTAAGCGTCGCAATGTCGATGTCATTGGAAGGTTCGTCCAACAACAGCACAGAAACATCGCGAATGAAAAGCCTCATAAGTTGTGTCTTGACTTTTTCGCCTCCTGAAAGACTACCCATTGTCTGGTTACTGTAGAAAAAATCATTTTTCATTCCAAATTTTCCCGCAATAACAGACAATTCTTTAGGCGTTTTCTCCCAGAATATTTCCTCTTCAGAAAAATATTCGTATATTGTTTTTTCCTTATCTTCATCGAGCATCTCCTGCGGAAGATAACCAAGACGTTCGTGTCCCATTATCCTTTCCCCATCTGCTTCTATATAGTTTTCTACAAGCGACGGATTGTATATCCACTTCATTAATGTCGATTTCCCATTTCCCTCTTCTCCAATAATAACTGCCTTATCTCCATCATTTAGCACAAGGTTGAAATCATTAAGAATTATTCTCAGGTCTTTTTTATGTGTTAAATTTAATTTTTTTATCTGCAACATTAAAGTTTCTCCTTTTCGAAGTCTGAGCCAATTATTATTTTGAACACACAAAAACGAGTCTTTTTTGCATACGCAAAAATAGACTCGCTAAATAGCCCCTTATTTCTTTTCCAAAAGGAAAACAAAGGAAATGCCTCTTGCGATAATCCAACTTAAGCGTACACAAAACAAACCTATTCTCTACAGGCTCAATAACTATATGTGTCTTACTTAAATCAAATTATCTATTAATCATTTCCTCACCTTACACAAAATGTGCCTTTCTTTCTTCTAATGGCAATACTATCATACTGTATTTTTTGTGTCAATACATTTCACCTTATGGAAGTGCAAATTAAAATTTTCACTTCCTAATTATACATCCAACCATTACGAAATTCAATCTTTCACAACCTCTTTACAACCACAACCACAGCACTCCAGCAAACGCAGGAGCACCATACCGTAAAACGCTTATGTGTAAATCAACTCCGTTCCTACAACTTCCCTCACACAAGCCTGAATATTATTCATTCTTCCAATCCATTCGTAGGGATTATCTTTCTTTAATTGTTCCGTCACATCTTGTCTGTCGGCATATTCCTTTACCAGTCGAAGAAACATATCCTCTGCTTGCTTATCGACTTCTGCAAGATAACTATGCAGCTTTCCGCTTGTCAGCAGGTTCATATATAACACTTTATAGTGTTCCTTTAAATGCCTTGCATGTCGTTTCCCCCATAAACCAATCGGCTCTATTTCTTCTTCGGCTGGTACTGTGATGTTCGGCAATAAATAATCACCCACCTGTCTATAAGTTCCGCCCATTTCTTCAAAAATTGTCTTTGTCATTTTCCTTTTCCTCCTGTGATTTTTGTCTATCGTGATCGTGTATTATCACGCTTGCGACCTTTAACTGTTCTTGCCTGCTCCAACAAATCATCTATCTGTTTGCGACCAAAAACCTTACGGAGCAGGCTGTAATCTTTATTTTCTGCTTTTAGGATTTTGTTTTCTTCGGTCAATCTTTCATTGACTTTCTCCAAACGCTGATTGGTGCGGTATAACTGTGCATTCGCTGTATTCAGCCTATGATAGTTGTCCCACCCCTCAAAGCAGCGGGCAAGCACCGTTTTGACAAGTTGCTTCAATTTCCTTACAACCGGCTCTGCCATTTTGGTTTTATATGCCTTTGCAGTCATAAATTTCTCTGGTTCTGGCAACTGATATTTCGGTGCAGTATCAAGCTCTATTTCAAGATTTGACAGCTCGTCTTTTGCCTTATCATAGTTCAATACTCGTTCCGACAACACATCAAATTCAATCTGTTTCTGCTCGATTTTCGCACCTAATGCCGCCACTTCTTTTTCTCTTTCCTGCTTTTTATAATCCAAAACAGAAAGATGTTTTTCGTGTGTGCCTAAATGTTCCCACTCAATCCCATAACGTTCCATCACCGCCGCAAGCTGTTCTTTTTCGGACTGTATCCATTGCGACCACTCCGTATCGCCACGACTGCCGCCCTTAAAACCTTGCGTTGCAAGAGCCTGCTTTAGTGACACTCTTGTATCAAGTCCACGCTTGCTGCCTGTGGTAAAAGGTACAAAATCTATGTGCAGATGTGGTGTAGCTTCATCCATATGCAGATGAGCCGAGAACACCCGAAGCTGTGGATTTCGCTCCTGAAAACCCTGATAGTATTCATCTAAAATCTGCTTTGCCAGTTCTCCGTTTTCCGTATCGGCGTTCATATTTCCCTTACCGCCCACCTGTAAAATGATTTCGTGGAACGGTTTTTCCTGCTTGGAACTTCGGATTTTTTCATAATAATCTTTTATCTTTCGGTCTGACCTTATCTGCTTGGCATTGTATCTTTCCAATGCTTCATCAAACAATTCGTGATAAACTGTCTTTATATTTTCATTGCAGTAGTCGATATTGAGATGAGTACGAGTTCCGTCTACATTTTCTGCTCGGAACTTTCGGCTATTGTGATTGACCGAGCCTTTACCGACCATTGCACTTATCGTTCTCTGCATTTTTTCATCTCCCATCTGTAAATTTCAACATTCTCAGGTTTTGTTACTTTTGTCAAAAGTAACGCAAAAGCACTTTTGACGGGTACACCCATCAAAAATGCGACCTGTAAACAGGTTTTGCGTTCTCCGAAGGCTCTCCGAGGGGTGAGCGTGTGCCGGTGGCACACACGCCTGCGAACCGACCGAGCCAGCAGGCGAGACCAAAGAGCCGCCTTTGAAAAGGCACTCTCTGCACACTCCCCTAAACTTTATCCGGTGTCAAAGTGTGACGATGGTGACAATGTTTTTCACAGCGTGCTGCTCTCAAAAACATTGACACCTTTGACACCGTTTGTCACGCCGTCTGCTCGGTTTCTTTCCAAAGTGAAACCTTTCTTCCGTCGTGTGTGCGGCTGTTCTGATAACGGATACCGTAATCACGAAACAGCCTGCTTGCGTTGATACTGAGCCTTAAAGAAAGTACATTCGGCTTTATATCCACCGCAAGCCTTTCGCAAAGTTCCGAAGCAGTTCCTTCCCATCTGTCACTTTCCGAAAAGAGCGTATCCGCTATCTTCTCAAGCAGAGGTTCGGGCGGTTCTTTCCACATCTCCGTTTCCGATTTTGCAAAGTTCCACACCAATCGCTCGCTGTCCCTTACAAGATGGATTTTCATATCCTGCTGGTCTCTGCCAGCAACATCAAGTGTGGCATTGTTGGAAGTACGCTTGTCCTTACTGAGAACAAATGCACCGTCTGCCGCACCCATCAGACCATTCGTGCCTGAAATCATATCGAATATATCTTCCGATTTTTGTTTGCGTGTATGATGAACAATAAGCATTGAAACCTTGTAACTGTCTGCCAACGCTTTCAGCCTTGCCACAACATCATAATCACTTGCGTAGCTGTAATCTGCTCCGCCTGCTTCACGCACACGCTTTAAGGTGTCTATGATAATCAAGCCTGTGTCTGGGTGTTCCCTCATAAACCCTCTTATCTGTTCTTCCAGTCCGCCATTGACCGTTTTACATTCCGTTGCGAAATACAGATTGCCTGTCTCCTTTGCACCGAACATCTGAAACAATCGCTTCTGCAAACGTGGGTAATCATCTTCAAGGGCAAAATAAAGCACCGTTGCCTTACGCACCTTATACTCCCAAAGCGGTGTGCCTGTGCTGATATGATAGGCAAGCTGTGCCATCATAAAGCTCTTTCCCACTTTCGGGGAACCTACGAAAAGGTAAGTTCCCCTTTGGAGCAGACCGTCGATAAGTGGTGTCTGAACCTCAAACACCGTATCATACAGCGTTGTCATTGATACTGTTTTCAGATAGGAAGGGTCTAACTGTCTGAGTATTTCCCTTTGCATTTCTTCAAAAGATTGCTCGTACCCCTTGAAATCCGTATCCTGATTGACTATACTATTGTCAGTACATTTGGAAAGTGACTGTTCCGCATCTGTTGCCGCAGATACATTTGGAATAGTCATTTCTTTTTTATTCTCCATTCGCATCCTCTCCTTTCAAACCGCCGAGAATAATGGAAATCAGTTCTATTACACTCAGCAGTTCATCATCCACACCTTTTCCTGCTTCAATCCTTTTCAGTTCCGCAAGGACTGTGGCAAATTCCGTTTTCAACGCCTTATACACTCTCGGATTGCCCTGTACCACCACATCCTAATTTAAGCAACGGCGGTAACAATACTCCTGTTTTGGCAATCCTGATAGAGCTACAGCTCTGTTAATGAGTTCGTTTTCTTCGGGCGATACTCGAAACCCTACTGTGATATTCCTCCAACGATTTTTGTTATCTCTGTTCTTAGCTGACATTTTCAAAATCTCCTTTCCCTAAATCATCTAATTTTTCTGCCATCTCAATCTGCTTTGACGGAAAGAGGTGTGCGTACTGATAAGTAATATCAATACTTTCGTGACCAACTCGGTCAGCAATCGCCACCGCAGAAAAGCCCATATCAATCAAGAGTGAAATGTGGCTGTGACGGAGATCGTGAATGCGGATACGCTTCACGCCTGCCGCCTTTGCCCCTCTGTCCATCTCGTGATGAAGATAGCTTTTCGTCACCGTAAAGATACGGTCTTTCTTCTTCAATCCGTAAAGCATACCGAGATATTCTTTCATTTCCTCACACAGAAACTTCGGCATTTTAATCGTGCGGTTGCTCTTTTTCGTTTTCGGAGAAGTAATCACATCCTGCCCTTTCAAACGCTGATAGGATTTATTGATTGTGACTGTTTCCTTATCAAAGTTGAAATCTGCCGGAGTCAAAGCTAACAGCTCGCCCTCTCGGATACCGCACCAGTAAAGCATTTCAAACGCATAAAAGGAAACAGGCTTGTCCATCATCTCAAAAGAGAATTTCTTGTATTCTTCCTTTGTCCAGAACAGCATTTCCTTGTGTTCCTCACGTCCCATATTTCCCACCTTTGCCGCAGGATTGGAACGCAGTTCATAGTAGCGGACAGCGTGATTGAAAATGGCGGACAACTGATTGTGCAGCGTTTTCAGATACGTCTGTGAATAAGGCTTTTTCTTCTCATCACGATAGGCAAGCATTTCATTCTGCCAAGTAATAATCTCCTTTGTGGAAATCTCGCTGATTTTCAGTTTCCCGAAATACGGAAGTATCTTTGTGCGTATGATATGCTCTTTGGTAAGCCACGTGTTTTCCTTCAAACGGTTCTTCACATCATTGATATAAAGCTCCGTAAAGGCTTCAAAACTCATATCAAGGTCTGAAGAAGTCTGCAATTTGAACATTCTTTCCCATTCCTGTGCTTCTCGTTTGGTAGCAAAGCCACGCTTGCATTTCTGCTTGCGTTCCCCTTTCCAGTTCACATACCTTGCCATCACATACCAAGTACCGTTATCTTCATTCTTAAATACCGGCATTTACATTTCCCCCTTTCCTGCTCCGTAGAGCCTTTCGTAAAAATACTGGCGATTTACACGCCCTGCAATCGTAATAAAGCCCTTTGCTTTCAATTCCTCATTTAATTGTCTGATGAGTTTATATGCATAAGGTTTTGATACGTTTAGTTCCTGAGCCACATCTTCGGCTCGGATAAATCTGTTTTCCATATCCTTTTTCTTCCTTTCTTAAAATAATTTTTTGCTTGCCGCTTTCTCCGTGTTAAAGTTCCAACAGGCACTCCTGCTTGTCGGCAGGCGCTGTGCTGTCCCAATGCACCGCAGTACATCAGGCGCTCGCTCGTATAGGGGTTCCCGAAAAGTCGGAGACTTTTGGGGAAGAGGAGGAGCAGTGCAGCGAATGAGCTTTTGTGCTTGCACACAAGCGAACGATACGGAACTTGCTCCGACGAGGTCTTGGCGGTTTGGCTTTTCGGACGGTCATTCAGTTGTCGCATTAAGCATATTTGTTTAATTCGTAATTTATTTTACTAAACATATTTGCTATTGTCAAGTGGTTGCAAAGAAAATATTAAACATTTTTGTTTCGGTTTTTCTTGACTTCCACTAAACATTTCTGCTATACTTATTTCACTAAATATAAAAGGAGCGTATCATTATGGCTATCAGCGAAAGAATACATTTTTTCAGACTAATGCGTGGTATGACACAAAAGTATCTCGGTACAGCAATCGGTTTTCCAGAAAAGAGTGCTGATGTGCGTTTGGCACAGTACGAAACTGGTACACGCAAACCGAAAGCAGACCTTACAAATGCATTGGCACAGGTGCTTGATGTTTCTCCACAGGCTCTTGATGTTCCTGACATAGACAGCTATATCGGTCTTATGCACACTCTGTTTACCCTTGAAGATATTTACGGTCTTACTGTCAGTGAAGCAGACGGAGAGGTATGCTTAAAGGTCAACAAGGACAAAGGCAGAGAAGCATATGAACTCCTCAAAATGCTGTATGCTTGGAAAGAACAGGCAGACAAGCTATCTTCCGAAGAAATCAACAGAGAAGAATACGATAACTGGCGTTACCATTATCCAGAGTTCGACACCACACAGCGTTGGGCAAAAGTTCCATCACAGGAATTAAGTGACGCTCTCGTGGAAGCATTCAAAGACCACTTGAAAGATAAATAAGCACCTACAGGACCTGCCACTGGCAGCTCCCTACAGATGCTTTGGCAACGACAAAAAAGCCCTTAACTATGGTTATTAACCACAGCTAAGGGCTTAGTTTATAATATGGAATTTGTTCAGAGCCAAGCTCCGAACTTTAGTCTGCAAGCCACCTGTTAATTGTTCCGTTACCCATAAACCACTGGATAACAAGAATAATGGCACTTGCTATGACTGTTATCAATTTGTTATCAAAAGACTAATCGAAATCGCTGAAACCCGCATAAACACTGGCTTTTTTAAGCAACTCGATTTATTCAAACTCGATCGTTGCCGGTGGTTTTCCGGTGCAGTCGTACATGACGCGGTTGATGTGTTTGACTTCGTTTACGATTCGACTGGTTGTTCTTCCGATGACATCCCACGGGATTTCGGCGCTTTCGGCGGTCATGAAATCGGTGGTGGTGACGGCGCGGAGGGCGATGGCGTAATCGTAGGTTCTTTCATCTCCCATGACTCCGACGGAGCGCATGTTGGTCAGGGCTGCGAAGTACTGGCCGATTTCGTGGGCGATTCCGGCTTTGTCGATTTCTTCGCGCCAGATCGCGTCGGCGTCCTGTACCATTTTGACTTTCTCGGCGGTTACTTCGCCGATGATACGGATGCCAAGTCCCGGGCCCGGGAATGGCTGACGGAATACGAGGTATTCCGGGATGCCGAGCTCAAGGCCGGCTTTTCTTACTTCGTCTTTGAAGAGGTTGCGCAGCGGCTCGATGATTTCTTTGAAATCTACGTAATCCGGCAGTCCTCCGACGTTATGATGGGATTTGATGACGGTGGATTCTCCGCCGACGCCGCTCTCTACAACGTCTGGGTAGATGGTTCCCTGTACCAGGAAGTCTACAGCACCAATTTTCTTTGCTTCTTCTTCGAAGACACGAATGAACTCTTCGCCGATGATTTTACGTTTTCTCTCCGGCTCTTCTACGCCTTTTAATTTTGCATAGAAACGCTCCTGTGCGTTGACGCGGATGAAATTCAGGTCGTATGGCCCGTCCGGTCCGAAGACTGCTTCTACTTCATCGCCCTCGTTTTTACGCAGCAGACCGTGATCTACGAATACGCAGGTCAGCTGGTTTCCGACTGCTTTGGAAAGCATAACAGCTGCTACGGAGGAATCGACTCCGCCGGACAGTGCGCAGAGGACTTTTCCGTCGCCTACTTTTTCGCGGATAGCTTTGATGGATTCTTCTACGAAGGAGTCCATGTGCCAGTCGCCGGCGCAGCGGCAGACATTGTATACAAAGTTGGAAAGCATTTTCTTTCCTTCTTTGGTGTGCAGAACTTCTGGATGGAACTGGGTTGCATAGAGGTTTTTCTCTACGTTTGCAACGGCTGCTACCGGACAGTCATCCGTATGGGCGATGATCTCGAAGCCCGGAGCTGCTTTGGAGATGTAGTCGTTGTGGCTCATCCAGCAGATGGTTTTTTCGGATACGTTCTCAAACAGTGCGGAACTGGTATCTACGGTTACCTCAATTTTTCCATATTCTCTGACCGGTGCTACTTCTACTTTTCCGCCGAGCAGATGCATCATCAGCTGTGATCCGTAGCAGATGCCGAGGATCGGGATTCCAAGTTCAAAAATTTCTTTTGTATAAGTCGGGGAATCCGGCAGATATGCGCTGTTCGGGCCGCCGGTGAAGATAATACCTTTCGGCTGAATTTCTTTGATCTTTTCGATGTCTGTTTTGTAAGAATAAATCTCACAGTAAACGTTGCACTCACGTACACGTCTTGCAATTAACTGATTGTACTGACCGCCAAAATCAAGTACGATAACCGTTTCTCTTTTCAAGAACGTTCCCTCCTGTTTTTTCTTCTGTGCATGATGAACTACATGCGTTTTTTGGGTTTGATGCTAATTATAGTAAAGAAACCGTAAAATTTCAACCCCTGAAGTACAGGAATCGTGTTCTTTTCGCTGTACTTCGGAGGTTTTTCTTTTTTTCGGGTCCTTATTCTCCGATGGTGATGGTGTAGCCTGCCTGGAAGGTTTCCCCGGCTTTCAGGTGCTGTTCGCCGTATTTGTCTTTTAATTCGCCGTCAAAGCCGACGTTGTCGCAGCGGCCGATCCATGGCTCGAGGCACACGAACGGGGCATCTGCTTTTGGCTTGGACCATACGCCGACGCTCGGGAAGCCTTTGCAGGTGAGAGTGACATACGGTTTTCCATCCACTTCTACGCCGACGCGCTCGACCTGGGTGTTGTCGAAGATCAGGGCGTCCTCGTCGAAAAGGGTTCTGGTGTACGGGATTCTGCCGTCCTGAAGTTTCAGTTTTCTCGGATGTGCGACATCGACGCCTGCTGTTTCCGGGTCGATCAGGACGTATTCGAGTTCGGTCTCGGTGTGGTTTTCCAGGCCTTTGTTGAAGACGATGTCATACTGTTCCGGAATCATGAATGCAGGATGTCCGCCGACGGAGAAGTACATGTCATCATCACCGGTGTTTTCTACGTTCCAGGTGATGGTCAGGGTTCTGCCGGAGAGTTCCTGGGTTACGGTGAAGGCAAAATCGAACGGGTAGACTTTTTTTGTTTCTTCGGTCGATACCAGGCGGTGTACTGTTTTGTTTTCGGTGTTTTCGATGCACTCGAATTCGTTGTCGCGGGCGAAACCGTGCTGGCCCATCGGGTATTTGACTCCTTTATGGGTGTAGAAGCCGCCGTTTACTTTTCCGACGAACGGGAACAGGACCGGTGCGTGGCGGTTCCAGAAGGCCGGATCGCCGATCCAGACTGCCTCACGGTCAGCCGCTTTATCGTAGATGCTGCTAAGTTCTGCGCCGTGATCGCTGATCTGCACGCGCAGGTTTTCGTTTTCCATGGTTCTCATACTCTGTTTCCCCCTGTTTTCTTTCATTTTTTGTAACTATTCAGAGCCATGCGAAATTGCATGGCGCTGAATAGTTACCATTTTTAGAATTTATTCCGGATAGACGAGACGGGATTCATCAATTCCGTACAAAACCTCATCCAGGTATTTTTTGCCAAGGTAATTTGCCATGGACAGATTCATATCCAGATAGTTTCCGCAGTCTTTCGGGGATGCACCCGGGACTTCGCCCTTGAAATCGCGGATAAATTCATACATTTCTATTACGAGTGAAACGATATCTTTCGAGCTGTAATCACCGGCCAACAGCAGGTAAAATCCTGTACGGCAGCCCATTGGACCAAAATATACGGTTTTATCTTTCCATTCTTCGTGATTGCGAAGGAACGTTGCGCCAAGATGCTCGATGGTGTGAACCTCAGCGGTATTCATAACAGGCTCATCGTTTGGAGATGTCATGCGCAGGTCGAAGGTTGTGATGACACTGTCACCTACGTGATCTTTTCTTGAAACGTAAATGCCTGGTTTAAGTTTGATATGGTCGATCGTAAAGCTTGCAATTTTTTCCATGACTGGTATTTTCCTTTCTTTCTGTCCTTTAATAGCTGCGGAGTTCATCATCGGTATCCGCAGTGTTTTCGATGGATTTGATGATGAGATCATAACTATAGGCATCGCTTACTTTTACAGTGACGCGGTCGCCGACTTTATGACCCAGAATGGCTTTTCCTAATGGCGAGTCGATACTGACGTATCCTTTGAGAGAATTACCACGAACGGTGGTGACAAGTTTGTAGGTTTCTGTCTCATCATCTTCTTCGATGTAAACCTGAACGGTATTGTTGATGCCGACTTCATCGTCCTTTGAGGTATCTGAAATAACGTGAGCGGTTTTAATCATTTTTTCCAGATAGCGGATGCGGCTTTCGTTGCGGTTTTTGTCCTGTTTAGCAGCTTTGTATTCAAAGTTTTCGCTGAGATCGCCCTGAGCGCGGGCTTCTTTTACAGCCTCGAGTTCTTTTGGACGGACAACCAGTTTGCGGTAGTCGATTTCTTCCTGCATTTTTTTAATATCGTTTTCGGTCAGTTTATCATACATGATTTTTCTACCTCTTTTCTTGTGAGGTTATTTTAGCACAGAATACGGCAAATTGGAAGTAGGAAGACAGCCACGGTAGAATCATGAGTAGAATCACTTTCTTACGCACCGGAACAGCAAATGTTCCGGTGCTGAATGAACTATAACGGTTCACTCAGCCGTGTCGCTTGGTTTTGAAGGCGGAGTTCCTTTGTTGTCGCTGTTATTTGGCATTTTTCCACCTTCGGGATCGCTCATTGTTTTAACAGACCGGGTTCCGGCGGTGGTGATGATGTCCGTGAGGGTGATCTCTTCGTTGTCGGTACCGGCAGCCAGAGTATACGTTGCGTCCAGTTTCATTTCTGGGCAGGTCAAAACGATGCTGGCGTAGGCTTTTTCGGGTGTGACCGTGAAGAGGGCACTTCCATCGCTGTCTGTCAGTGTGATGGTAGTGTCAGCGGACTGGGTTTCCGTACAGTAATAGGTGATAACGGGCTGGGTGGAAGCTTCGTCGAAGCTTTCCGTCATGCCGGCACTGCCGATAGCAGCTAAGGTTCCGCCGGTCACAATTGCACTTCCGTCGTAATCGAGGGCACTGTCACCATCGCTGGTCGGCCCGTACACGATCGTAGTTCCGCCGGTCACGAGAAGACCGCCGTTGGAATCAAGACCATCACCATCGGCGGATACGGTCAGGGTTCCGCCGGTAATTTTAATATAAAGCTCAGAGTTGCCTCCGCCGCCGGGGCCTCTCTGCATCATCTGTGGAGCATCGCCGTCAGACGGAGCGTTCCCCGGATCGAAGTCCTGCGGCGCATTTCCGCCAGACGGAGCGTTCTCCGGATCGAAGTCCTGCGATGGCTGCATATCGCTGCCGTTTTCTGTATCAGGCGGCATTTGCGGAGGTTCCTTTCCGTCTGCCGCACCGGATATGCTGCCATCATCACCGGAGTTTACGACAGCACTGCTATCGTCGTTTGAGCTTGCGGCATTGCTGTCATCGTCACCGGAACCGGCAGCATTGGCGCCATCGTCGCCGGAATTTGCGGCATTGATGCCATCGTCGCTGGCGTTTATGGTAATGTCACCGCCGTTGACCACGACGCGTTTTCCTTCCAGGCCTTCGTTGCTTTTTTCAACAAGGATCGTTCCGCCACGAATGACGGTGTCGAGCTCCGCATGGAAACCGTCATCACCGGAGTTTACGGTGATGGTTCCGTCATCGACAACGATGCTGCCGGTTGCATGGAATCCATCCTGTTCTGCCTTAACTGTAAAAACGCCACCGGCAATATAGATATTTCCAAGCTCTGCGTCATCCGTATTCTTCGCTTTGACCGCACTGTTTGCAGCATCAATGTCAAAGCTTCCATTCAGAATTTTAATCTGATCTTTGGCTGTGATCCCGTTGTCCGCAGCGACGATTTTGTAGGTTCCGCCGGTAATCACAAGGTCATCTTTGGATACAATCCCGTGTTTGTAGTCTGCCTCGATGGTCAGACTTCCTGTCCCGTTGCAGACAAGATCTGATTTGGAGAAGATAACGCCGTCTACCGTGTTGTCATCAATCTGAGTGTACTCGTTTCCACCGCCAAGCGTGTTGCTGCTGTTTTCAGCAAGCGTGATGAAAACTTTGTCCGCTTCGCGAACGTAGATGGCAGCATTCGTCTCACAGTTGATATGGACTCCATCGAGTACGATCTGAACCTTGTCGAAATCGGATGCGTCTACGATAATCTGGCCATCCTCAAGTGTTCCGCTTACGATGTAAACGCCTTCTTCCGTAATGGTAATTGTGCTGCCGTCTGCTTTGGCTCCGCTGCCGGAGACGGTAGCTGTCGTCTTATTAAGTGTAATTTTTACGGCTTCTGATGCTTTATAGCTTCCGCTCTTCTCACGGTCTGTGAATTCGGTATCGATGGTGGATTCGGTCAGTTCCAGATCGAAATCAATGTCGGAGGCACTTTCTATTGCATTTTCCGAAGCTATGCTCTCTGATGTGGCCGCCGCGTTGTCGGCAGATGTTTCGCCGGTTGACTCTGTACGGGCAGATTCGGCATTTACAGAGCTGGAAGATGTCACTGCTGTGCCGCATCCGCCGAAGGCCAGCAATGATACAAGAAACAGACTGACGACCGCGCCGGTCTCTTTTTTTCTGTTTTTATTTCTGTTTCGATTCATTATAATTCCTCCCTTCCGGTCTGTGCACGACTGCACAGGATTTCAAGGTTTCCGTTTCTGCAGCGGAGCTGGTCAATCATGTTTTTCTCTTCGCCTTCCTCGCGGAATACGATGCGATACTCCAGCTTGAAAAGACTTCCCATATTCGTGGTTTTTACCTGTACAAGCTCGCAACGGGTCAGATACCTGGCAAAGATATCGTCAAAAACACTGGTATAATCAAGGGACTCCGGTTCCAAGATTTCCATTGACGAGCATGATCACCATCTGTACGATCACAGGCATCAGAACAAGCGTGACAGCAAAGCTTTTGGTGCATTCACTTTTGTACCTGTAAACAGCAGCGATCAACAGTCCCAGAATCAGAGACACTGCTGTGCAGGCAAGGAACTGACCAAAGGTGAAGGCGGCGATTGTTTCTGTAAAAACGGAACTGAATATTGTGTTAAGCATAGCAAATTCCTCCCAGAATTTTTTTATTTTCTTGTCTATTCAGAGCCCCATCTCGATTCCGCTTACGCTACATCGCGATGTTGCTTCTCGCCATATGAAGTTCCAGAAAAACCGCTCATTCATGCAAGCATGATTCGCGATTTTTCTTCTATTTTGCATGGCTCTGAATAGTTACATTTTCTTTTTTTGTGAAGCAGATTATGTTTGAAAAAGGCTTTTCGCAAGCTGTAAGTCCACCCACTGCTTCTTGCTTTTCGCAATGGCCGCAGAGGACTTACCTGATTCAGCTAACGGAATGCTGTTTTTGATACGGTTTGCCGGATATCTGTGAATGGTATGAAAGCTTTTTCTTCTGATGCTTTCTGATTTTCGATCTGATAGGCAAAGCCGTATTTAGAAAATGATGCCGGATAGATTGCAAGATCATCCAGAATTTTGCTGAACCATAGGGGCACAGCACCTGGTGTTTTCACCTCCATGAGATACCAGCCTGGTTCTAAAAGTCTGGTTCCTTCCGTTGGACCGTCAAGACACAGATTGTCGGTACGCCATCGGATATTAGTGTCGAAGGTGACACGAAAGTTCCTGTCTTCCGTGCCGAAGCAGGCGATACGGTCGTAGGCGATGTACATAGCGGGAGCAAGCCCCCGGTAGTAGTTACGAAACCAGGTGATTTCGTGAAGAATCTGGCTGTCAAAGCCCGGTTCTGATTTTCCCGCAAGATAGGGAACCGCTTCTGATAATATCATGCGCTCGCGGCGTTTGTAGACGATTCCTTCATATTTTTTCTTTAGTTCTACGTAGATGGGGCTGGTCTCTTTGGCCGGACCATAACTGCGGAGTCGCAGTTTTTCTTTGTAGACGGGTTTTTCCAGCGAACGGCGGATGAGCTGGTGATCCGGGGTATCGTAATAGAGGCTGCAGATGGTATCAAGGCCGTATTCATCCATCTGCAGATGACCCGGAAGGCTCTTGCGAAGCTTGCGAGCCATGATCGGGGAAAGCATGTATTTTGTTTCATACCGTTGGAAGGTCATGGGAATCTGTTGGCTTTGCATCATAATCGATTGATCCTTTCGTTTGATTTACTTCCGGAAATGTTTTTTACATTTTTAAGTATAATGAGGAAACTTTAAAGGAACCTTAAAGAATGGACGGAAAATGTGAAAGGTTTGTGAAAAGACGGACCTCTGTAATCCGGATCGCTTTTTGAATACCATATAAAAAAAGAAAGAGCCGTTTCCGGACAAATTCGTTGGAAGCGGATTTGTTCGGAACGGACTCTTGTAGCCGATATGCAAAGTCATGAAACATATAAAATAGGAAAAGCGTCAAAAATCATCTTGGCCAGCGCTCTTTTCTGGACATGAGTGGCGCGAATGGTACATGAGGATGCGTCTGGTACCAGTAAGCTGTGGTAGCGACATCATCCTGACGTTCAAAAAGACCTCCATGACTGACGCCAATCTGCTGAAGGGTTACCTTAAGATCCTTCTCAAAAAGGATAGGATCAAGAAGGTGCCAGCGGTAGAAGCTGCGCTGTGGCATCTGATCATCATTGTGGTAATCATTATGAAGGAAGGTATCGTGGGTAGAGTAGTAAGGATAGCCAAGATACGGAGTACAGTACTGATTTTCGACGGTTTGGCCATTTTGCTGTGTTGCAAAGCTCCAGGCACCGCCGAAATAATCTTCTGTTCCGGTTCCGCAGATGGTTGGATAATCCTTGTCTCCATCGATGTAGAATTTCATCTCACCTTCTCCGTACCAGTAGCGTTCGAGGCTGGTCAGTGCAAGATAAGTTCCAACGTACTGGCCTTTCCCTTTGATGTTGTCGAGGACAACGTAGTCTTTTGCCTTTTCCGTGATACGCTGACGACGCCACTGGGCATGGAAATAGGCAGCATCTTCCGGAACCGTTGTCAGGCAATAGTCGATCTGATAAAAGAAGGCCGGAATCGGCTCATCACACTGATTTTCAATGGTAATACGGGCGTTTTTACGGAACGGCATCGGGAAATAGCTGTTGAAACCACGGGTCGGATTGACAGCAATCGGGACGGAATTTACCTGATAGGAAACACCGAAACCGCAGCAGAAGAAATCGCCAAGCGGGCATTCAACGGATGGGAATTCTTCATCGTCCCAGTACATGCGCAGAACAAGATCCCGCAGAACATAACGGTTGCGTTCACTGGTACGGTCTGTGACGGTGATCCAGATGTGCTGAATGATGCCTTCTCCCTGGATCTCACCAAGTGTTACGGTCTCTCCTGCTTCTATTTTCGGGATGCACGGGGAACCTTTTCTGGACGGACCAAGATCGCTGGATGCCATGCCGCCTTTTCCTTTTTCTCCGTTCCGGTTTTCCCAGTTGATGGAACGGGACTGTCCGCTTTTCAGCTGGAAAATGTTTTGTAAACCACAATCAAACATCATATATTCCTC
>NZ_JAQEGR010000006.1:0-181650 GCF_027667425.1 Fusicatenibacter saccharivorans | reverse complement strand
ATCATATATTCCTCCTTTTGTTTTCTTTTGTTTTCTTTTGTTTTCTTTTGTTTTCTTTTGTTTTCTTTTGTTTTTTCTCTCTTGGAAGCTTTTGATTTCTGCTTTTTTGTGTGTCTGCCTTTCCTGCCCTGCCGTCATTTTTCCGTTTTTCCGGAATTTTGTTTCTTTCATCCTTTTGCCGGAAAGACTGCTTTAAAACAGATGCCATCTCGTGTCCGCTCTGCGGTGATTTTTCCCTTATGTGCCTTTACAATTGCAGCAGCCACGGAAAGGCCGATTCCATAGCCGCCTCTTTCCCCTGGCCCGCGACGCATCCGCACGGTAGAAGAGGCCAAAGAGGCGGTTGAGATCACCTTCCGGCAGGGTATCGCAGGTATTCTGCACCGAAAATTCTGCTTTTTTGCCGTTTTTTCGCCAGAAAATGTGGATTTTTCCACCCTCCGGAGTGTATTTAACGGCGTTATCCACAAGAAGAGAAACGAGCTGGTGGATTCTTGCGGCATCCCCTTCCATATGGACTTCTTCTGCAATATCGCTCTGCAACGCGATCTGTTTCGTAACCGCAGAGGCTTCAAAGGACGTTACGGCATCCATGATGGTTTCTGACGCATTCCATGTTTTCAGCTCCAGTTCTCCGCCACCTTCCTCCATTTTGCAAGCGTCAGAAGCTGTGTTACAAGACTGTTCAGACGCTCAATCTGGTGATGAATGCTCTCCGTCCACTCGCTTAAGACCTCCAGCCCGCTTTTTCCCGGCATCATAATATCCAGGATCATGCCGTCATAGTTTCCGCTCTCTGCCCAGTCCGCAGCATCAATTCCATTATAAACAACATCTACAGAATAATGGTTATGTGTAAACACTGCTTCCAGCGCGTGCGCCATCTCTTTTTCATCTTCTGCCAGCAGCAGTCTCATATCGGTTCTCCTTATTTTGGTAATTTTCAGGATTCTCCGCCGGCGGCGGGTCGCTTCAGCGACATAATTCCCCCTCCGCCGCAGTGCGATCCTGCCCGGAGGGCTTTTTGAATTTACAGAAAAATTCAAAAACATCCGACCGGCACTTTTGCATGGGTGCTCGCAGCCGGATGTTCGGTTTGCATTCATTTTCTTTTTTTCTCTGCCCGTCTCCGCAGCAGCTCTTTTGCGCCTGCGTACAACAGAAAATATACCGTCAGAATCATGACAACTACAATCCTGTTATCTTTCAGGCTGAAAAAAGAGGTCACATTGACTGCCGCCAGAAACAGCAGCAGTGACACACTGAGATCAATTTTTTCTTTTCTGTCGGCCAGCACCATTCCTGCGGCCGCCAGAACCAGAAGAACGGCAATTCTTGCAATCAGATTTGCCATTTTGACGCCTCCTTACTGTTTCCGGAAGGTAATTTCCCCGGTTTTATCATCCATACCATCGACGATGGCAAGAGATTCCAGATGAATGCCGCGGTCACGCAGCAGTTTTCCTCCGATCTGGAACCCTTTTTCGATGACAACGCCTGCTCCTACGAGCTCTGCACCGGAATCCTGTACCAGGGTTGCCAGTCCTTCCAGCGCTTTTCCGTTTGCCAGGAAATCATCGATCAGGAGAACTTTGTCTCCTTTTCCCAGAAATTCTTTGGAAACAATGATATCATAAACTCTTCCATGGGTGAAAGATTCTACTTTTGTGGTATAAACATCGCCGGCGATATTTTTGGTCTGTGTTTTCTTTGCAAACACAACCGGAACATTAAAAATTTCAGCCACAACACAGGCAATTCCGATTCCAGATGCCTCGATGGTCAGAATTTTCGTGATCTCCTCTCCCGCAAAACGGCGCTGAAACTCTTTTCCGATTTCCCGGAACAGATTGACGTCCATCTGATGATTTAAAAAGCTGTCCACCTTCAGGACATTTCCCTCGCGTACTTTTCCGTCTTTGCGGATTCTGTCTTCCAATAACTGCATTTTTTGAAGCCTCCCGAATTTTTATTATACCCATTGTACTTACTTCTCACTGGAAATGCAAGTCCAAATCCATCAAATTTCGCACTGTCTCAAATTTTATTCATGGCAGCCGCCGGTGTCTCTGCATCAGAGATCCTCTTTTCGATCCAGATCCTTTAATTCCCACGCGGCTTCGACCCGGAACAGAATTACCGATTCCCAGTGCCGTTTCAGCACCTTTTTCCCGCCTCGGTCGCCGGAAAGTTCTTTTAGTTCTGAAAAATAAGGTTTTGAGAACCACACCGGATTGCCGCTCTCGCCGCCGCAGAAAACGCAGCCAAGTGGAGCCTTCTGCATCTCCATGGATTCCAGAAAGCGCTCCGCCGTCTCTTCCTTCAGGTACGGCTGATCCGCCACAAAACACGCACAGGCATCGGCATTTTGCTTCTCCGCCACCTCGATTCCCGCGCGGATTGTATAGGAAATTCCTTTTTCGCTGTCCGGCGAAAACACCGTCTGCAGACGCCCGGCTTTTACCAGCGGCGCAAGCTCCTCCAGAATCCTTTCATACTGCGTCACAACCAGCAGTTCCCAGTTCTCATGCCTTCCGGCAATTTGGGCCAGCCGGTCCAGCAGATGGCGGTACACCGCCTTTCCATCCAGCGGATAGAGCAGCTTATTTTCCCCGAACCGTCTGCTGTTCCCGGCTGCCAGATAAAGTATCGTTACTCGCATTCTTTTTCCGCAATTCCCATTGCAATCTGCTCGCTCGTGATCGGCAGTTCGCGGAACCACAGACCCGTCGCATTGTAGATTGCATGTGCCAGCGCCGGAGCCGGTGTGTTGATGACGATCTCGCCGATCGATTTTGCACCGAACGGACCGGTCGGCTCGTAGCTGCTCCGAAACTCGACGCGCAGCTTGCCCATATCGAGGCGGGTCGGCACTTTATACTGCATAAACGAATTATTGATCATCTGACCCTTGTCCGTGTACTGGATATTTTCAAACAGCGTCATGCCGATGCCCTGCACCAGGCCGCCCTCGACCTGTACGCGCGCAAGGTTCGGGTTGATGACAGTTCCGCAGTCGACAACGGCGGCATAATCGAGAATCCTGACCTCGCCGGTCTCTTTATCCAGCTCGATCTCGACCGCACCAGCCATATAAGGCGGCGGCGATACCGGAGAGCAATTGCTTTCCGTCGCTTCCAGCGCGATGCCGTTATTGCACATGGCCGCTGTTGCGATTTCTTCCATCGTCATGCTGCTTCCGCTCTTTTCATGCACGACGCCGGTACCGGTAAATTCTGTCTCATCTTCCGGCACGTTCATCCGCTCTGCCGCCAGGGCACAGATTCGTTTCCGAAGCGTCATGCAGGCTTTTTCCACCGCTTTTCCGGTAATATACGTCGTACTCGATGCATAGGAACCGGAGTCATACGGGGACGTATCGGTATCTGCGCCGACAACGGTAATGTCATCCACATCACACTCCAGACACTCTGCCGCCATCTGGGACAGAATCGTATCGCAGCCGGTTCCCATATCGGCCGCTGCGATCAGCATCGTATAGCCGCCGTCGTCGTTGACTTTGATCGTTGCCGATCCGACATCGAGATTGGAAATACAGGAGCCCTGCATCGCCATCGCAATGCCGACGCTGCGCACCTTTCCATTTCCCATATCACGGCACGGATATTTCTCATCCCAGCCGATCATCTCTTTCGCACGCTCCACGCACTGGTCAAGCGCACAGCTGTTTGCCGTTTCGCCATAGTAAGCCGGCATGAACTGTCCCTCACGGACCATGTTCTGCTCCCGGATCCGGATCGGATCGATGCCAAGACGCGCTGCCATCTCACTGACAGCAGATTCTACGGCAAAGATACCCTGCGTCGCACCGTATCCGCGGTAAGCACCGGCTGACATTACGTTGGAATACACAACATCATACGCAAACCGGTAAGCCTCAAGAGATCCATACATCGGAATCGATTTGTGGCCGGAAAGGCCGACCGTTGTCGGTCCATGCTCGCCGTATGCACCCGTGTTGGAAAGTGTATACAGATCGATCGCACGGATTCTTCCATCCTTCATCGCACCGAGGCGGATCGTTACTTCCATCTCATGGCGCGGTGTGGATGCTGTCTGGGACTCTTCTCTCGTAAAGATCATTTTCGACGGTTTTCCGGTTTTCCAGGTTACAAACGCCGGGAAAATTTCGGCAACCACCGTCTGCTTCGCTCCGAATCCGCCGCCGATTCTCGGCTTGGAAACACGGATCTTCGATTTCGGAATGCCGAGTGCATTGGACAGAATGCGGCGCGCATGGTAAACGATCTGGGTCGAGCTCAGCACATTCAGCCGTCCGTAGGTATCCATAAAGCAGTATGTCCGGAACGTCTCCATCATCGCCTGCTGGGCTGCGCGTACATGATACGTATGCTCTACGACCTCATCGCACTCTGCGAGCACGGCTTCCACATCTCCGTTGTGATCTTCCGCACTTGCACAGAGATTTCTCTGATTGTCCGCACCGACCGGACAGAGCGATTTCCAGCTTTCCTCCGGATGCACCAGCAGTTCATTATCCTTGGACTGATGAAAATCCAGAATGGCCGGAAGCACTTCGTACTCTACTTTCAGGAGCTTCCGCGCACGGTCCACGCATTTTTCATCTTTTCCGGCAATAATCGCCACCGGATCTCCCACGTAGCGCACATGCTGATCGAGGATCAGACGGTCATACGGGCTTGGTTCCGGGTAGGTCTGTCCTGCCATTGTAAAACGCTGTTTCGGCACATCCTCCCAGGTATAAATCGCCTCAATGCCCGGAACACGCTCTGCTGCCGTCTTTTTCACGGATTTTACGATTGCATTGGCATGCGGACTCCGCAGTACCTTGACAATCAGACAATCCTTCGGCACCAGATCATCTACATAAACTGACTTTCCGGTTACCAGCGCGAGGGCATCCTTTTTGATCACCGGCTTATTCACACTGCAGAGCTGATCGGTTCTTCCCGACCAGTCCGGTTCATAGATATGATTTTCTCTGCTCATGACGCACCTCCCTGCTGCTTTTTCCAGGCAAGGAAATTCAAAATTCCCCGAAGCTGTCCTTCATATCCGGAACAGCGGCAGAGATTTCCCGCCAGATATTCTTTAATTTCTTCCTCACTCGGATCCGGATTTTCCCGGAACAGCGCAATCGCATTCATAATCATCCCCGGATTGCAGAACCCGCACTGCTCGGCGCCCTGTCCGGCAATAAAGGAACCAAATTCTTCTGCTTCCTCCTGCAGGCCTTCCAGCGTATCCACCTTACATCCATTCGCCCGCGCCGCAAGCACCGAACACGACAGCACCGGTTTTCCCTCCAGAAAAACCGTACACAGCCCGCAGTTCGACGTCTCACAGCCGCGCTTCACACTGTAGCATCCCTGGCTTCTCACAAAATCGATCAGGAGCATGTCTGCATCGATCTCCGCTTCCGTCTTCTTTCCATTTAAGATCATCGAAATCTTCATCACTGCTCCTCCTTCTTCTGAATTTCTTCCATGCATCTGCGCAGCAGCACCCGTCCCAGATGATGACGATACTCTGCACTTCCGCGCATATTACTGCCATATGTAAACTGATCAGAAATCTCCGAAGCCGCCGCCTTCAGCTCCTCCGCAGATGCCTTTCCAGCCGCCAGCTTTTCCGCCAGCTCCGCCGGAAGCTCTACACGTGCCGCCTTCGCCGGTCTTGCCCCAAGCACCGCACATCCTTTTCCGTCTTCCACCCGCACCGCACACGTCAGCACCGGGAAATCCGTTCTGGAATTTCGATGACTCTGATAAACCGTAACACCCTCATGCTTCTTCACAATCAGCCTTACCAGCACATCCCTGTCTCTCTTTGAACAGGCAAACTCCGCCAGCGGCATCCGTCCCGCATAAACCAGCTCCACCTCCGTATCCAGCGCCAGAAACAGCGTCAGCACATCCGAAAATCCAAATCTGCCGAAAATACTGCCTCCCACCGTAGCCAGATTCCGGAACTGCACCCCGACAATACTCCGCACACTCTCCCGTGCCGCACCGTCGGTATAAGCATTCAGCCCCTCATGCTCCTCCATCTGCCGCAGCGTCACCATGCATCCGATGGAAAACTCCTCTTCCGACTCTTCAATCTGATCCAGTCCGAGTCCGGAAAGATCAATTGCCGTCTGCACCTGTCGCTCTCCCATCTTCGTCCAGAGCATTCCGCCTAAAATACAGGCGCTTCTCTTCTGATTCAGCTCATACGCCTCTTCCAGCGACCCCGCACGGATATAATCCTTAATTTTAATCATAGTTACCCTATGCCCTCCATTTTCAGGTTGTTTATTTCTCAATATAGAAGCCCATATATATCATATTATACCTGACCGGCTCCCCCCTTTCAACTTTTTTCTTATTTTTTCAAAAAAACACTTGCATTTTTGCTCCACATCCAGTATAATCAATCAATGTCGGAAGTCATTCTGACACAAAACAAAATACATGGACGGATTCCCGAGTGGCCAAAGGGGACAGACTGTAAATCTGCTGCAAATTGCTTCGATGGTTCGAATCCATCTCCGTCCATATGCCGCAGTGGCGGAACTGGCAGACGCCCGGGACTTAAAATCCCGTGGGTAGTGATACCCGTACCGGTTCGATCCCGGTTTGCGGCACGATTAAGAGCTCTGATTCATACGAATCGGAGCTCTTTTTCCATTCTCCCCCAAAAATCTTACGCCGATCCGCCCTAGCGGATCCAGCCCCATCTCCCGTTCCCACTACCAGCCTCGCCGCCGCGCGCCCGGTGGTCTTGCGTGATGCGCAGGGCAGCATTGGAAAAGCGGGTTGGAAAAACCAGAAAAAACGGAAGCCTTTCGAAAGACTGAAATCTGGTGCTCAACACCAGATTTCAAGGCATTCTGAGCTGGGAAATCATCAGATTTCCCGGCGAATAATGCCGGTGTCTGTCGAAAGACCTCCGTTTTTTCTACGTTTTTCCCCCGCTTTTCCACCGCTGCCCTGCGCATCACGCAAGACCACCGGGTGTGCGGCGGCGAGGCGTCCCCCAAATCCGTCACTCCTCGCATCTATGCAGTACCACTCCCGATAACGGCAGCAAATCCATCTCCAGTATGCCCGCCGGTGCCTCGATTTCTTTCTCCTCCGAAGAAAATCCCACCGCATCCGTCGCAAACACCTGCGTCAGCTTCGCCACCGAACTCCGGTTAATCCCGGTAAGCCACACCGGAATCTCCACATGCACCCTCTCATTCCGGTTATTAATTATCACAATCACCTGCTCCTCCTGATTAAACCGTCCATAAGAAAGCACATTATAATCATGGCACAAAAATTTCAGCGATCCCATCGCCAGCACCGGAAATCTCCGATGCACCGCAATCATTTCTTTATAGAATCGGATCAGCTCCTGATCCTCCTGTCCCCAGGGATACGTCCTCCGGTTATCCGGATCCGTAAACCCAACCTGGCCGGCCTCATCCCCATAATACAGCGTCGGCGCCCCCGGCCACGTCATCTGAATCACAACCGCCTCGCGCAGCACCGCCTTATTCGTATTCTCCGCAGCCGCATACGGCCCAACATTCGCCACACGCCCCACACGATGATTCGTTCTCGTGAGGAACCGCGAATGATCATGATTATCCAGCTCATTCATCGCCGTATACAGCGAAGGCGCATAAAACGCCGGCATATGATACGTCATCGCCCCGATAAAACTCTCACTGTTTCCGAGAAGTCCCTGGTTAAACTCATCACTGTGCTTCTCCATACCCGTGAGGAACCAGGAAACCGGCTCCATAAACGCATCATAGTTCATCACCGTATCCCACTCGTCGCCCTGCAGCCAGCTCATCGCATCGCCGTAGTGCTCAGCCAGAATAATTGCCTCCGGATTCGCCTCCTTCACAACGCGCCGGAACTCCTTCCAGAACTTGTGGTTAAACTCCGGGCTGTGTCCTAAGTCAGCGGCCACATCCAGCCGCCAGCCGTCCGCATTAAACGGCGGAGAAACCCACTTCGCGCCGATGCGCATAATATCCTCCATCAGCTTCTCCGAACCCTCGTAGTTCAGCTTCGGCAGCGTATCATGGCCCCACCAGCCGTCATAAAACTCATTGTACGGCCAGTTATGCTCATTATAAAACTTAAAAAACGTGTGATACGGACTGTCCTGCGCCACATACGCGCCCGGCTCATAGCCCTTTCCGGCCTCATAAATCCGCTCGCGGTCCAGCCACTTGTTAAACGAACCACAGTGGTTGAAAACGCCGTCCAGAATCACCTTCATGCCGCGCTTGTGCGCCTCCTCCACCAGGTGGATAAACAGTTCATTGCTCGCCTCCAGGTTCGCCTTGTTCGTCACACGGTCAATATACCGCGTTGCCCGCGTATTGTCCTTGTCGCCCGGCCAGAGCAGATCGCCTTCGTCGGAGACAATCTTTCCGAAATGCGGATCAATATAGTCATAATCCTGAATATCATACTTATGGTTCGACGGCGAAACAAACACCGGATTCAGATAAATGACCTGCACACCGAGATCCTGCAGATAATCCATCTTGTCAATGACGCCCTGCAGATCGCCGCCGTAGAAATTGCGGACATCCATCTGCTCCGGGAAGCGGTTCCAGTCATCCACCTTGTTGACCTGCTCACCGATGTAGCTGTACTCTCCCGTCAGCACATCGTTGGACGGATCTCCGTTGCAGAAGCGGTCCACAAAAATCTGATACATGACAGCGCCCTTCGCCCAGTCCGGCGTATGGAAACCTGGAATAATACCAAACGAATACATCTCCTGAAGCTCTCTTGTCACGCCGAGCTTGTTGTAATAACAGACAACACGGCCTGCCTGAATCTCAAAGAAATAGCGGATCGGCTCATTTCCGACCGGAATCTCGATCTCGTAATAATCAAAACCGTTCCGGACCAAACCGACCTGCATCTGTGCACGGATGGAACCGCTGATGAAATAAACCGCATCTACATTATTTTTCAGGGTACGGAACCGGATCTTCACCGTGTCGCCCGGGTTCGGCTCAAACGGAATCTGATACTGCGGGGATTCATCGCTGTAGAGCGCATGCTTGTTGAACATCGCCCGCATCTGTGACATATACTGCTGCATTCTTGTTTTATCCATGAACTAACGCCTCTGTCTTTCTCAATCATTCATTCCTTATATTTTACCCCACACCGCCATGTAATACAACCTTTTTCTGAACACATGTAACGATTGTGTTTATTGGATTTTTATATAGTAAAAGAGCCAGCGGGGTACGCTGGCTCTTTTGGAGAAGGTATTTCTCTTATGGGGTGTAGCAAAAACTATATAATGTATTGGGGGGTTTTTACAGTTATTATAGTACCATACGTCCCTCGAAAAGTCTGCACAAATCGCGATTTTTTTTCATTTGATTCTTATTCAAAATAACGATGAATTTTTCCGGCGTTTCGGATTTTCTGTTTTAATTTGCACAAACGCCCGTAAAATCGCAGAAAAAAACCTGCAAAAAATTTTTTTTGTTTTCTGCAGGTTTTCTATTGCAAATAAAAAGATATCAGATTTCTCCAGAAACTTCCGGTGCTGTTCCTGTCATCTGTGCTTCCTGCTCAAAAATGGCTTCGAATTCAGCACGGCTCAGCTTCTCTTTTTCCATCAGCTGCTTTGCACACTCATGCAGCACATAGGAATGCTCCAGAATAATCTGTTTCGCCTGATCGTGGCATTTCTCGATCATCTGGCGGACTTCCTCGTCGATGGCTGCGGCTACATTCTCGCTGTAGCTCTTCGTATGGCCCCAGTCACGACCGATAAATACCTCGTCCGAGTCGGAATCGTATGCAACAAGACCGAGGTTCTCAGACATACCGTACTTCGTAATCATGGAACGGGCGGTTGCCGTCGCCTGTTTGATATCCTGGGACGCACCCGTTGTGATATCGTCGAAGATCAGCTCCTCTGCCACACGGCCGCCGAGGCATACGGTGATGTACTGCATCATTTTGCCTCTCGTCTGGAACATATCGTCATTCTCCGGCTGCGGCATCGTGTAGCCCGCTGCGCCAGGACCTGTCGGGATAATGGAGATCGTATAGACCGCCTCCATATCCGGCAGCATATGGAACAGGATCGCATGGCCTGTCTCATGGTATGCGGTGATCCGTTTTTCTTTATCCGAAATGACTTTACTGCGCTTCTCCGCACCGATGCCCACTTTGATGAAAGCAGACTTGATATCGGCCTGGCGCACAAATCTTCTGCGGTCCTTTGCCGCCATGATTGCTGCCTCGTTCAGCAGGTTCTCCAGCTCTGCGCCGGTGAAGCCTGCGGTCGTCTGCGCGATCTGTTTCAGATCCACATCCTCGGCCAGCGGTTTGTTCTTTGCATGGACTTTCAGGATTTCCTCACGGCCCATGACATCCGGCGGTCCTACAACCACGCGGCGGTCAAAACGGCCCGGACGGAGAATCGCCGGATCCAGGATATCGACACGGTTCGTCGCTGCCATCACGATGATGCCCTCATTGACGCCGAAACCATCCATCTCAACGAGAAGCTGGTTTAATGTCTGCTCTCTCTCATCGTGGCCGCCGCCCATGCCGGTGCCTCTTCGTCTTGCCACGGCGTCGATCTCATCGATGAAGATGATGCACGGCGCATGTTTTTTTCCTTCCTCAAACAGGTCGCGGACACGGGAAGCGCCGACGCCGACGAACATTTCCACGAAATCGGATCCGGAAATGCTGAAGAACGGCACGCCTGCCTCTCCTGCAACAGCTTTCGCCAGAAGGGTTTTACCGGTTCCAGGAGGGCCCACAAGAAGAACTCCTTTCGGGATTCTCGCACCGACCTGTGTATATTTCTCCGGTGCTTTCAGGAAATCGACCACCTCAACAAGGTCTTCTTTTTCCTCTTTTAAGCCCGCAACATCGCGGAACAGGACTTTTTTGTCTTTGTCGGTGGACATATGGGCGTTGCTTTTTCCAAAATTCATCATTTTGTTTCCGCCGCCTCCACCGCCGCCCATGGAGCGGTTCATCATCGACATGCCGAAAAGAAGGATCATACCGAGCAGCAGGGCCGGCAGGACAGACGTCATGAAAATGCTGTCTCTCTGGACATTCTGTACGGTGTACGTTACATCAGCATCCTCCAGAAGGCTGATAGCTGCGTTTACGTCGGTCACATTGACCGTATAACTGTCACCGCCCTGCTCCCGTACCACAACGGAGCCGGTCGGCACTTCTTTGTTCTGGACAATCTGCGCGGATGTCACTTTGCCGTCTTTTACGGCGGTTTCAAATTTCTGCTGACTTGGGCTGCTGCCTGCGCTGATTTTTCCGGTGATATAGAACATGGCAAGCACGATAATCACCATAAACGCCGCGTAGAGTCCAAATCCACTGCGCTGTCTGTTCATATTTTCTTTTTACTCCTCGTCTTCGTGAAACTCCACTACTCCGATGTATGGAAGATTCCGATATTTCTGTGCGTAATCCAGACCGTAGCCTACGACGAACTCGTCCGGGATATCAAAGCAGGTATAATCTACTTTGACATCGCGCACTCTGCGCTCCGGCTTGTCGAGCAGAGTACACAGGTGTACGGATTTCGGATTTCTCTTTTTCAGGATGTCGATCAGATAGTAAAGCGTTCTTCCGGAATCGATGATATCCTCCACAATCAGAACGTCTTTTCCTTCCAGCGGCTGATCCAGGTCTTTTACAATACGGACAACTCCGCTGGACTTGGTGTCATCGCCGTAACTTGATACGGACATAAAGTCAAGGCTTACCGGCACTGTGATGCGTTTTGCCAGCTCGCACATAAAGAATACGCCGCCTTTTAAAACGCAGATCAGGTGCACTTCCTTTCCTGCGTAATCGCGGTTGATCTGGTCTGCTACTTCTTTAATTCGTCTGTCTACTTCTTCTTCGCTTAATAATACTCTGATTGTCTCTTTCATCTGTTTTCCTCCTTACCAACGCCAATCTGTATCTGCAGAACTGCTTTCGTGTCTTCCCCGACACGGCCGCTCTCTCCTCTGCGATACCCCACGACCCACCAGATCTCCGGTCCGTCGGCGAGCAGCAGAATGGAATCCCGCTCCTCTTTCGGTATCTTGGCATCAATCATATAATCTTTTAGTTTCTTTTTCCCGCCTTTTGCGGTTACTCTCAGATAATCTCCGCTTCTTCTCGTGCGGAGGACAAGACCGTCTTTTATTTTATCACAGTCAAAGCATTTCGTATACTTTTTTTCTTCAATTCTTTCGGGAAAAATCGATGTTTTTTTCACAATCGTGACTGGATTTTCTGCAAATGCGAGACTTTTTTCCTCTTCCCACCCGGCCGGAACCGGAATTGGAACTTCTTCGCCGCTTTTCCTTTTCCGTTCTTCTTTTAAATGCACTCCCTGCTTTTCCAGGCGGAGCGTCTCGTATCCGCGCACGGCGGTGATTCCATACGGCAGGCAGACACTTTTTCCGACCTGCTTTTCAAAAAGTTCCCGCACAGATTCCAGATGCTCCCTGGTAAGATCCTTCCGTTTTCCCGCCAGCTGTTCCAGAACGCGCCGGATCACGTAGCGCTGCAGAAGAGGCGCTTCGCTGCTCACCGCATCACGCAGCACAACCGCATTTTTCTCTGCGGATGCATACCGCTCCATCAGCTGATCCGTCTGCTGCTCCAGATATTCCTCCGTTTCCAGCAGGTCCAGCGATGTCTGTGCCATATGCGCGGCGGCACGCGGATTGACCTCTTCGGTCAGATACGGCAGCACATGGTGGCGGATTCCGTTCCTCGTGTAGGCATCCTCTGCATTCGTGCTGTCCTCACACCAGGAACACTTACGGCTTTCCAGTTCCTGCCGGATCTCTTTTCGTCCGACGCAGAGAAGCGGACGGATCACATTCCCCCGCACGGGGCGTAAGGAGGCAAGTCCGGCCAGCGACGTTCCCCGTGCCAGGTGATGCAGCATCGTCTCCGCAACGTCATCCTGGTGATGGGCGAGCGCAATTTTCACTGCCCTCTGCTCCTTTGCGCACGCTGCAAAAACTTCCTGCCGCGCCGCGCGTCCCGCCTCCTCCGTCGAGAGATGCTTTTCTTTTGCGATCTTCTCCACGGGACAGGAATAGAGATAGAACGGAACATCATATTCCCGGCACAGATTTTCTGCAAATGCCGCATCCCGCCCGGCTTCCGCGCCGCGCAGATTATGGTTGACGTGGACAGCCAGCAGCGAAAAGCCAAGCGGCTCCTGCAGTTCCCGCAGCAGATGAAACAGGCAGACGGAATCCGCGCCGCCGGAAAGGCCGAGCAGCACGCGTTCGCCTGCCGTTACCATATGATACTGTTCCATAAAGGCTCTTACTTTCTCTCGCATCCTTCGTTTTTACTCCTATTTTTTCCAGATTCTGGCGACCAGAACCGTCATATCATCCCGTGCGCGGCAGCCGCCGAGGCGCAGCACGCGTTCCAAAAGCTCCCGGGCAAATTCCCGCGGCTCGCTGTTTTTCACTTCGAGAAGAAGCTGCTTCATCTGCTCCGTCCTGTCCCCGGGCAGCGCGTCCAGCACTCCGTCCGTCATCATCACAAGGTAATCACCGTCGTACAGCTTTTTCGTTGTGGTATCAAAATCCGTCTGGGAAACGAGACCTGCGGCAAGACTGGTCGACTCCACAACCTCCACCCACGTATCCCGCCTAAGGAACGTCGGCGATGCACCTCCTTTCAAAAAGCTGCAGACGCCTGTGTAGAGATTAATCGAAGCAACATCAAACGTGGAAAACATCCCTTCCTTTGGCTGCAGCAGAAGCATCGAATTGATCATCCGTGCCGCCATGATCCGCGGGAATCCGGCGCGCAGGAACTGTTCAAACAGCTCCACCACCGTCTCGCTCTCCCTGTTTGCCTCGATCCCGGAACCCATGCCGTCCGACAGGCAGAGGACAAACTGGCCGTTTTCGCAGAGCACACTGTAATTGTCCCCGGAGATACTCTCCTGCTCCTTGGTGATGCGTCCCACACCGTAGAGAACCTGGAATTTCACATCCTCCTGAAACAGCACCGTCTGGTATTCTCCGCTTAAGACCTGTGCCCCGTCGCGTACCGCAACCATCGGGATTCCGCACAGGGAACCGATCAGTTCCGCCGTCTGGCGAAGCGTGATCCGGCAGTGACGGCCCGCTTTGACCGTCATATAGATCTGTAAATGCTCTTTCGGCCGCTCCTGGAGCCAGATTTTCTGGACGAAAGCCCCGTTTTTCTTCATCTGGCGGCAGATTTTTTCCGAGAGCTCGTCCGGCAGACTATTGAGGCTGTACAGATCACACGCGGCGCGGTCCATAATCCCGGCGACTTCACTTAACTGTTCTGCCACCACGCGGCGGCTCTCCGCCACACGCCCCGACCAGAGCGCCGTCTGGCGTTCCTGCTGGTAGCGGTTCCAGAACATTTCCAGAAAGCGGGAGCCGTTCAGGCAGGAGGCGTTCCATTCGCCTTTTGCACGGCTGATCTCGTCCTCATCCCCGTCGGCGATTGTCTGAAGAAGTTCCTGGCACCGCTCGCGCGTCAGGTTTCCGTACTGCTCCCAGCACCACGACGCCTTCGCACAGCGGCTACAGACTTCCTGCTGTTCTTTTTCCAGAATCTTGTCCACCCGGCCCGTCTCCGGCATCACACTTTTTGACGGCATCTGGTAAAAGCTCTCTGCCAGAACGCGGAACGAATCGGCGTAGTGCTCCATCTGCAGTTTCTGCGGATGATTGTCATAGACGGCCGCTTCCCGGCGGCTTCTTCTGGCTTCCAAAAAAATTTTAGCCATGTCCCCTGCTGACAGCAATGCGCCGATCAGGAACATGGCAATGATCCACTCCGGCATGTTCCGCTCCTCCTCTCTTTGTTCTGGACTTCAAAGGGGACTGCGAAATCATGCCCTTTCTTTATCTGTTTTGTTTATTTCGACTGGGATTCTTTAAATAAAATCTCATTATCCTTTACCATGCCAAGTTTTTCTCTTGCCGTTTTTTCTATGTACTCATCGGTCTGCATGTATTCTTTCAAGGCGGTAATATCATCGGTGCGCTGCTTCTCCTCTTCAATCTGGCTGTCCAGACTGGAAAGACGGGATGCATTTGCATTGACCTTCTGCTGAAGGCTGATTCCCTTTACGGTAAGGACTGCAACCAGGCAGCACAGGACTACGGTAATTGAGAACTCTGTTGTACGGCTCTTCTTTCTGACTTTTTTCTTTCGGCCAGAATTCTTTTCTTCCCTTTCTTTCATTCTTTTCTTTACCCTTGCTTTCTATTTTCCAACCGTCTGCAGCCAAACTATCTGTTGTTTTTCGTCCGCAGACTTGTTTCTTTTGTTCTTACATGTGTAGTTACATCTTACCGTTCTTCCCATGAAATTTCAACCTTTTTCTCCGTTTTTTCATACTTTTTACCAGCCATTTTCCTGGAAAAGCGAGGATTCGCCCTGCTTTTTTGATTCCCTTTGCCAGAAGTTCCGGAAGAAAGCGTCCAAACGATGCGTGGTACAATGCAGCGCCCCCAAGGATGCCGCCAAACAGATACCCGCGGAGAATGCCGCTGTTCTCTCCGTAAATCCGTACAAACAGATACAGCGCTGCCGCAATCCAGTAGCAGAGGTCCTCTGCAGATACCGCCGCATGGCTGTGGCGGATCAGTTTCCGCGCTGTCTTGATCAGATCATACCAGAACCCCAGGACTGCCCCCTGCCAGATGGAACAGGCGAACAGAATCAGCTCCCGGGTGACATACGCACTCATTTTTACCGGAACAGCCGCGCAAGCGCAGACCCCTTCTTCTGCAGCGGCCCATGTTCCGTATAGACCAGGCTGTCGATGCTGCCTTCGATATCCGCCTCTCCCTTTTCCAGCTCCAGGCGGCCCACATGCAGCTCTTTTCCGCGGATGGTAAGAACACCGCAGACGGTCACGAGCAGAACTTCGTTCTCATCAAAGCTTTTCACATCCTGCACGCCGCCAAGAGAAAGTGTTTTCCGCTGTTCCAGCAAAAGGCGGTGCGCCTGTTCGTTCATCTCCCCCATACAAAAAACCTCCATACAATGGTCTATACACCCATTATATGAAGGTTTTCTCTTTTTATTCGCTGCACATGAATCCTGCCGCACTTCTTATAAGTAGCGGTAAAGCTCCTGTGCTTCTTCTTTTTTCACGGTTTCCTGCACATTCAGCACTTCTACCCTGACGGATTTACTTCCGAACTGAATTTCCAGTACATCTCCTGCCTTGACCTGTGCGGATGCTTTTGCCGGTCTGTCGTTGACGAGGACACGGCCTGCATCACAGGCTTCATTGGCTACGGTACGCCGCTTGATCAGTCTTGATACTTTTAAAAATTTATCTAAGCGCATAGATTTTTACTTAGTTCATCATGTCCTTTAAAGCTTTTCCTGCTTTGAATTTCGGAGTTTTGGAAGCTTTGATTTCCATGGTCTCGCCAGTCTGCGGATTTCTTCCTTCTCTTGCTGCTCTTTCGGATACTTCGAAGGTACCAAAGCCTACCAGCTGAACTTTCTCACCTTTCTTTAATTCTTCAGATACTACATCGATAAATGCTTTTAAAGCAGCCTCTGCATCTTTTTTGGATAAATTTGTCTGCTCAGCCATAGCTGCAACTAATTCTGTTTTGTTCATGAGTTTTACTCCTCCTGTATCTTACATTTGTTTTTTACATGGTACGCGGGCCCGCTGATACACACGACCTGCCCTGCCGGCTGTTTTTCTTCCGGATGATCAGTCTGTTACGTTGACCGGCTTTTTCGCGTAGCTGTATATATTTATATACTAATGCGTCTCTCTTGTCAAGAAAAAAGTCCCCCATACCAGCGGTTTTATGGCGATTTCTGCCCAAAACAGACTCTTTTCCACCGCACGGTTAAAAGAAGGATCCCTTAACAAACCGCAGCCAGTCTGCCTGCTGCGCATTGAGTGTTTTTAGTTTCTCCGTATTCCGCCCGGATATCCACGATTTTCTGCTTCCGTAGTAGCGGTTTGCCAGTTTCCAGTATTTCCACGGATAGGAAAGATAGAGGCGGAGTGTCTCGATTTCCCCCTCATCGAGCGGCCGTCTGGCGCTGTAGGCGTTTAAGATCCGTTCTGCCGCGCGCTCGCTCCAGCCGTGTTTTTCCAGAATTTTCCGCATAAAATAGCCAAGATCTGCCACCTGGAGATCGAAGTTCCACTTGTCGAAATTGACCGCCGTTTCGCCTCTGCCGTTTTCCAGCAGAATATTGTGCTGGCTGAATTCCCCGTGGCAGACGGCGCCTTCTTCGTCCGCCCGCTGCCGCAGTTTTTCATAGGAAGAAGCTTTCATTTCCGCGGCCGCCCGCTCTCCCTGTTCCAGATACGGACCGGCGCTTGCCAGCAGCAGTTTTTCGAACTCATTTTTCTTCTTTTTTGTCTGCAAATACTTTCGGATCTTTCGAATTTCCACATTGTGGCGGATGCACTCCTCCACGATGGATTCCCTCCGGTATTCCATTTTCACCGGCAGATGAGCTGCCGTATGTAGCCGCGCCAGCGCGTCCGAGGCGCGGATAAGATCCTCACTGTTTCCCGTCTCACATTCCCGGCCCGGGTACCAGTTCCGCACAATGTACGTTCCTCCGTCGTCCCCGCGCGTTGCAAGCGCTCCCTCTTCGTTCCGCAGAATCTGATCGCACCGCAGGAGCCCCGACTCCGTGATGCGGCACTGTAGAAGATACCGCTGCTCCAGTTTTTCCGCCGCCGTCCCGAACTCGCTGATCAGCTTATCCCCCTGTTCGGTGTGGCACAATAAAGCGCCCCGCACCCGCATTGTGCCGGAAGCCGTAAGACCGTAATGGGACAGCACACTCAATCCATAATCATACAAGAGCCTGACTCCTTTCCCTGTTGTGATCGTTTTTGGGGTCACGATTCAATGTATGCGTATCCGCCCTGTGCCATGCATACTGGTTTCTGTTTTTTCTTTCATCCCAAAAGCTATGTTGAAAGTGTTTTCTTTTTCTCTTATTTTATTGTTTTTAATTTCACCGCATGGTAAAATATTCCAAACTTGACAGGATGAAAAACACCTGTTATGGGGTTCTCTAAAATCATTTTATTTTAAGGAGGGTTTTTATGATTTTCTTACCACAGCCATCTTCCCTTTCCTACGGAGAGGGCACCTTTACAATTCACTATGACAGCCGCATTTTTCTCGATTCCGAGAGCCCGGCTGAGCTTTTTTCTGCAGCACAGCTTCTGCAGCAGGAGATTGAGACACAGACGGGATTCCGTCCTGCCATCTGCCGCCGTCATCAGCCGGTGGGATCACACTTGATCTATCTGACTGCCTCTCCGGAATTATCCCGTGAGGCTTATACCCTCGCTGTCACACCGGAAAACATCACGATCTGCGGATCTCTGGAAAGCGGCGTTCTCTACGGCGTGCAGACACTCCGTCAGATGATCCGCCAGGCAGGTGCTGTTCTTCCAACCGTCCTGATCTCCGACAAACCGGCCATGGAAAACCGCGGCTTCTACCACGATGCGACCCGCGGACGTGTTCCGACGCTTTCCTATCTGAAACAGCTTGCCGACACCTTGAGCTTCTATAAAATCAATCAGCTTCAGCTCTACATCGAGCACAGCTATCTCTTCGACGATCTGACCGAGATGTGGCGCGACGATACGCCGCTCACTGCAGAGGACATCCTCGAGCTGGACCGCTACTGCAAGGGACTTGGCATTGATCTCGTTCCGTCACTTGCAAGCTTCGGCCATCTGTACAAGCTGCTCTGCACGAAATCGTATGCACATCTGTGCGAACTGGAAGGCTCTGCTTCGGCTCCGTTCTCCTTCTATGACCGCCAGGCGCACCATACGCTCGATATCACAAACCCGGAGAGCCTCTCCCTTGCCAAACACATTCTTTCCGAATATATGCAGCTCTTCTCCTCGAAGTATTTCAATCTCTGCGCGGATGAAACGTTTGACCTCGGAAAAGGGGCTTCCCGCGCACTCGCCGAGGAAAAGGGAACCACCGTCATCTACACCGAGTTTGTGACAGAGCTTGCCAACTATATCACTGAATCCGGCCGCACGCCGATGTTCTGGAGTGATGTCATCAGCCAGGAGCCGGAAGTTTATCATCTCCTGCCGAAGAACCTGATCTGCCTCCACTGGGATTATGCGTCAAATGTTTCATCGGAGCGTCTGACCCGCCTTGCCAATTCCGGTGCCGAGCATCTGTATGTGTGCCCGGGCGTACAGGGATGGAACCAGCTCATCAACAAGTATCATGAGGCGTATGAAAACATTTCCAGAATGGCGCGCTACGGCCACGAATGCCATGCGATGGGACTTCTGAACACTGACTGGGGCGATTACGGCCACATCAATCACCCGGACTTCTCCCGCATCGGCATGATCTACGGCGCGGCGTTCTCCTGGAATGCAGACATTCTGCCGGAGGAGGAAATCAACCGCCAGATTTCCGTGCTGGAATTTGGTGATGCTTCCGGAAAACTCGTTTCCGTGCTCGATCTTCTCTGCCATCAGGATGCGTATCCGTGGCGCACTGCCGTTATGGTACAGGAAGCACTCGAACTGCATCAGGACAAAGAAGAGGCTGCCGAACTGCTCCGCTCCTGCGCGGAAGGCGATGCGGATGCAGCAAATGCTTCAATCGACGCGCTCTGCGCCGTTCTGTACGAGAAAGCCGGCACCGTCCGCCCGGAGAACCGTCCGATGATCTATGCGTACCTGCTCGCCGCAGACGGCCTGAAAGTGCTGAACCGCCTGCTGCCGTTCCTGCGCGCTTCCCTTCTTTCCGAGGGCACTCTGCCGGAGAAAGAAGACTGTTTTGCACTCGCCGGAGATCTCGAACGGTGGCTGCACAGCTATAAAGAGCTGTGGCGCACCGTCTCCAAGGAGAGCGAACTGTACCGCATTGCCCATGTGTTCTGCTGGTATGCGGATCTGCTGCGTGATCTGAACGCATAAAACCAGTAAAAAACAAAAGAGAGCCGGGGACGGATTGTTCTGTCCCCGGCTCTCTTTTGTTTGCCGTTTTGGCTTTACAGCAGTGTTTTTACGTACTCTGTCAGGTATTCTTTTGTATTCTTCGCCGGATCTTTCATCACTTCTTCCAGCGCCGCGTTCAGGCATTCGCCGATTTTCGGGCCTTTTGGGACACCGAGTTCCATCAGATCTTTGCCGGAAACGGCCAGCATTTTCAACGTAAAGCAGTCGCCGTTATCGAGAATTTCTCTGACGCACTCCCTTACCTTTCCGATCCGTTCCAGGGTTTTCTCCCGCTGGTACAGGCTTTTGGCCATCGTATCGGCTTCCTGCACGATCATCAGTTTTTCAAACAGCTCCGGGCCGAGTTTGTTCAGAATAAGGCGGATCACCGGTTTCTCCGGAGCCATGCGGCAGTCATGCCAGCGGATCAATGCTGCGACCTGGCGGATGGTTTCGTTGTCGAATTTCAGACGGCGCAGAATCGCTTTCGCCATTTTCTCCCCCGCCGGTGCGTGGCCTTTAAAATGATCGATGCCGGCCTCATCCGTTGTGCGGCACGCCGGTTTTGCAATGTCGTGGAGCAGCATCGTCCAGCGCAGAATCGGATCTGCCGGAACGTGCTGCAGAGCGGCAATCGTGTGCTCACCGACATTATAGCAGTGGTGCGGATTGTTCTGCGGCGTTTTCATCAGTTCATCAAACTCCGGCAGCACAATTTTTGTAATACCCGCCTCATAGACGGCCTCCATGTACTCCGGCCGCTTCGAGATCAGCAGTTTATTCAGTTCCACACGGATCCGCTCGGCGCTGATTTTTTCAAGCGTCGGCGCGAGTGCTATGATGGCATCCAGTGTTGCCGGATCGAGTTTGAAGCCGAGCTGTGCGGAAAAGCGGAGGGCACGCAGGATCCGCAGTGCATCCTCACTGAACCGCTCGGTCGGATTTCCGACACAGCGGATGACTTTGCGCTGTAAATCCCTGATTCCATCGAACAGATCCACAAGCCCCTCTTCGTTGTTGTATGCCATCGCATTGATCGTAAAATCACGGCGGCGCAGATCCTCGGCGAGGCTGGAGGTAAAGACCACTTCTTTCGGATGGCGGCCGTCCTCATACTCTCCGTCGATGCGGTACGTCGTGACCTCGTGCGCGCCGCTTCCGGCCAGAACTGTTACCGTTCCGTGCTCCAGTCCCGTATCCACGGTGCGGTCAAAAATTTCTTTTACCTGCTGTGGGGAAGCAGAGGTTGTAATATCCCAGTCGTCCGGCTCCCGCGCAAGAATCGTATCGCGCACACAGCCTCCGACCGCGTACGCCTCGAAGCCTTTCGCATGCAGGGAATCGATTACCATATTTACGCTTGGCGGCATTTTTATCTTCAAATTTGTTATCTCCTTTTTCTAAATCTGCTTTTCCAGTATAGCAGTTTCCTTTTTTTCCCGCAAGTGTGGTTGCGGTTGTATTTTGGGAATTGCATGTGTATAATAGAGGTTAATAAAATTCGAAAGGGGATTTACATTTTTATGAAACTGGATCGTTACCGAAAATATGTCCGGACCGGCGTTACTGCCTTTCTGGTACTTGCAGCGTCCATGATTTTTTACTACCTGCTCTTCCACCAGACTTCTGTGCGGACCGCCTTTCACAATGTCCTCGACATTCTCTCCCCCCTGATTGCAGCCCTGATTCTCGCCTATGTGATCAGCCCGATCATTAACTTCATAGAACAGCGGATCATCGCCAGACTCTTTGCCCGGCACGGAAAAACACAGTCGGTACGCTGCAAAAAGCTTGTACGGGCGCTTTTGATTCTTCTGACGTACGTCGCCATGCTTTTCGCGCTGTACGGACTCATTGCGACCCTGATCCCGGAGCTGTTCTCAAGTATCACAAACATTGTCTCCAACTTCTCCAACTACGCAAACAACATTCAGGATTTTGCCACAAAAGTGCTGGCGAATTACCCGGAGATGCAGCAGACGGCAGACCAGTACATCTCCATGTTCTCCGCAAAGCTTTCCAACTGGCTGACCAATGACCTGATGCCGATGCTCCGTACGTTCCTTCTGAACCTCTCCGGACAGCTCGTCAACATGGTTACGTTTTTCAAAAATATTCTGCTTGGCGCGATCGTTGCGATCTACATGCTGTACAACAAGGAAAGCTACATTGCCAAGCTGAAAAAAGCAGTCTACGCGCTGCTCGGTCTGGATCACGGAAATGCCGTGATCCGCGACTGCCAGTATGTGAACCAGGAATTCAGCGGATTCCTCGTTGGAAAAGTCATCGATTCGATCATCATCGGTGCCATCTGCTATCTTGTGACGAGCCTGATCGGCACCCCGTACGCACTGCTGGTCAGCGTAATCATCGGTGTGACGAATATCATTCCGTTTTTCGGCCCGTTCCTCGGCGCCGTTCCGTGTCTTCTGCTGATCCTTCTGATCGACCCTCTGCAGGCACTGTATTTCCTGATTTTCGTCGTTCTCCTGCAGCAGTTTGACGGAAACTTCTTAGGACCGAAAATCCTCGGCGAGACGACCGGCGTGTCCAGCTTCCTTATCATCATCTCGATTCTGATCGGCGGCGGCTTCTGGGGTGTCTTTGGCATGATCATCGCCGTTCCGGTCTGTGCCATTATCTGCACGGTCTGCCGCAACTTCGCCAACCGTCGTCTTGAAAAACATCACCTGCCGGATGACGATGCGTTTTACTTCCACATGGACCACATTGATCCGGAAACGAGACAGGCGATCCCATATCAGAAAAAGAAGATCGACGAGGCCGAAGTCTTCCACTTCCCGGGCTACCGGCTGCGCAAAGCGCTGACAAAGCTGGCCACGGAAGAGTCTCCGGTTGATGCGCCGTATACACCGGCAAAGCCTTCGACCGAAGAGAAAAACTCAGATTCTTCCGATTCCGATCAAAAATAAATCGTATCTTACAAAAATGCCTTCTGTGCAGACTGTTTCCATTCTGCACAGAAGGCATTTTTTTATTTTTGCTTTTTATTTCTCGATTACAACCGTGCTGAGTGTCTCTGCTGGAAGATCGACACGCATGATATGTCCGTTGACACGCAGGAAGCAGCCGGAATCCTCTTTTGTGCGGTTCAGCAGGATCACAACGTAGCTTCCGTCTGGATTGACTGCGGCCGTTACATCCAGGTTTGCTCCGTATTTGCTCCAGCCGATGCGTTTTGCACCCGGAGCAATATATTTGGAAATATGGCCGATGTAGTGGTACATGATCGGTTTGCGGTAATGGAAATCATCATCCACAATCAGACCTGAGGTGAATCCCATCGGTACGTGGCGCGGGCCGCCGTCTTTGTCTACGAGGAAGTTCCAGTCGATCCAGCGGTTCATGCCGGCGTTCAGGTTTCCGATCATATCGTGTGCATAATCTGCGGCGTCAAGGTAATCGACGTACTCTGGTGTCTGGAAGTTCACCGGTCCGAAACCACCGCCGCCAAAACCTATTCTGCCCGGCATGTGAAGGGCACAGCACTCGGAAAGCATGAAGGTTTTGTCCGGGTATTTCTGTTTCATCAGCTCAACAGCCTCGAAGTGGTCGCCGGAATACCAGTGGAATGCGATACCGGCTACCATGTCCATGGTCTCCTCGTCAAGGACGGTCAGAACGTGCTCGATCATACGCTCTTTGTTGTGATCCCAGATGAAGATGCCGATCTTGTCCGTCAGGCCTGCTTTTTTCATCTCCGGATACAGATAATCTTTCAGGTAGGTTTTGGACTCTTCCGGTGTCCATACGCAGCTGTCCCAGGTGGTAGCCGCTACGGTCTCGTTCTGCAGGCTCAGCATCGTCACCGGGATTCCCTCATCGAGGTATGCCTGCAGATATTTTACGACGTATTTTGCCCAGCTTCCGTAATACTCCGGTTTCAGGCTGCCGCCGTGGTTTCTCTGCGGAATCTCTTCCGGAACCGGCATTCCCATTGCACCGTAAACAGCAGCATCATTCTTTGCGATCTTCGGTGCAGTTTTCCACTGATACGGCGGAGACCACGGGCTCATCAGAACACTGATCGGCTCTGCGGAGATTTCGATGGCTTTTTTCAGCATCGGAAGGACATATTTGCGGTCGCGGTCGATCGAGAAGGTTGCCAGATCCGGGTCTGCGATCGGGTCTGCGACTGCCTGATACTCCTCAAGGGAATAGTCACAGCTGTCGATCGGCACGCGGACAAATCTTGCATGAAGGCCGTCCGGTCCGAAAATATCCTGTAATGCCTGATTCTGTGTTTCCTCATCCATACGGGACAGCAGGTATGCGCTGCTCTCGGTCATGGCGCCGCCGAAGCCCTCGATGGTCTGGAACGCAAAGTCCGGATACAGGTTGATGACGTTCGACTCAATCATTTTTACGCTCTTGGACTCGTCTTCCGGTGCCAGCGCTTTTTCCCAGGTTTTTGCTTCCCCTTTTACATGGTACGTTGTAATCTGTTTTGCTTTCATTTTCCACACTCCATTTTTCACATGTTTTGCGGCATTTACTGAAAATCCGCTGTTTCATGCTTCCACTATACCATGCTCTCTTCTTCTTGTTTAGTGCCTTTTTCGGCAGAAAATTAGGGCATTTCCGCTTTTCTGATTCTTACCCACTGGCCCATCGGGCGGTCTCCTTTTTCCTTTTCATACCGCTTCTGCATTTCCTTCATGCTGCAGCCGTACCGCTCCTTAAACAGACGCGACACCGACTTGTAGTTTTCGCAGCCGTGTTTCGGCAGAAGTTCCATGATCCGCGCCTCGGGATGCTGCAGGTCGCGGCAGATCCGGTCGAGCCGGATTTCATACAGATACTGGTAGACCGTCAGACCGAGGTACCGTTTCAGAAGCTTCGACAGATAATTCGGCGTATAACCAAAGTGCTCCGCGACCTGCGCCACCGTCAGCTTTTTGGCGTAATGCTCCTCAATATACCGCATGACCTCGCGGATCTGCTGTACGGCCTTCTGATTCTGCGGAATGTGTTCTTTTCCGATCCGCACCGCATAGTCCACCAGTAAGCGGTACAGCGCTTCAAGAAGAAGGCTGTCGAATTTTAACTGATACCCTTCTTTCTGCGCACCGTACACCTCGTCCATCTCCCGGAGAACTGCTTTGAATTCTGCGAGTTTTTGTTTTTCCGCCTCACTGGCCGGTCTTTCATCCACAACAAAGTAAAGCTGATCGTAATGCTCCATGTACTGCAGCAGCATCTCGTACGGAACCTGCAGGACGATGGCCTGATTCGGATAGGCTGTCACGGCGTGGATCGTGCCGGAGTTGATGACGAGAAGTTCATCTGCCCCGATCTGCCGCTCGCCGCCGTCACCGAAACGCACTTTCAGACGGCCTTCCAGAAGATAAATGATCTCCAGATCGTTGTGCCAGTGCGGCGGGTTGCTGTAGCCGCCGTCGTCGATGCTGTGGAAAAAGCGGATGCCGATATCGCCGTTTGCCGTAATCCATTCGAAATTGCTCTCCATGGTGCCCTCCCGTTTCTTGTCTTTTCGTGTATACAGACGAAGCGCGTCTGAACTTTCTGTTCGTTCAGGCGCGCTCCTTCTATTATCTTTTCTGCTACAGGGACATGGTAATTTCCCGCCCTGTGCGGTGGTATTTCTGAAAAGTGACTCCGGACGCCTTCATCATCCGTTTCGATGCGATCACGGACGGGGTGTCCGCGTACTTGTCGCAGTCGTAGATCACCGTTTTGATTCCCGCCTGGATAATCGCCTTGCAGCACTCGTTGCATGGGAACAATGTCACATACAGCTTGGCTCCCTCGAGGCTTCCGCCGCGGTAATTCAGGATGGCGTTCAGTTCACTGTGCGTTGTGTAAAGATACTTGTTTTCCAGCGGATTTTCACTTGTCTTTCCCCACGGGAACTCGTCGTCCGAGCAGCCTCTCGGGAAACCGTTGTATCCCATGGACAGAATCTTGTTGTCCTCGCTCACAATGCAGGCTCCCACCTGTGTGTGCGGATCCTTCGAGCGCATACCGGCAAGCTGGGCAACTGCCATGAAATATTCATCCCAGGAAATATAATCCTCTCGTTTATCGCTCATACCCATTTCCCCTGTGTTTTCTTAACGTACTTTGCTTCCGCTCTTATTTCGTACCGAAGATACGGTCTCCGGCATCGCCGAGGCCTGGTACAATGTAGCCGTGCTCGTTCAGATGGTCATCCAGTGCTCCGACGAAAACATCGACATCCGGGTGAATCTCATGCATTTTCTCGATTCCTTCCGGAGATGCGATGATGCACATGAAGTGGATCTTCTTTGCGCCTTTTTCTTTCAGCATGGTGATGGCTGCCGTTGCAGAACCGCCGGTTGCCAGCATCGGGTCGGTTACAAATACTTCACGGCTTGCGATGTCTGACGGAAGTTTGCAGTAATACTCAACCGGTGCCAGGGTTTCCGGATCACGGTACAGACCGATGTGTCCGATTTTTGCTGCCGGAATCATAGCCAGCATACCTTCTACCATACCAAGACCGGCACGGAGGATCGGCACAACTGCCATTTTCTTTCCTTCGAGCTCTTTTACGGTTGTTTTGCAGATCGGGGTTTCAATTTCAACGTCTGTGAGCGGCAGCTCTCTGGTTGCCTCGTAGCACATCAGCATTGCAATCTCGCTGATCATCTCGCGGAACTCCTTGGAGCTTGTGTCTTTCTTTCTGATAATACCGATTTTGTGCTGGATCAGCGGGTGATCCATGATGACTGTTCTTGCCATTTTCCCTTCTCCTTTGTTTTGTTTAAAATTTATTCATTTTCTCCTTCATGCTCAATCAAATGAATCCGGCGTTCGTGACGCTCTTCTCCGGAAAATGGAGTGTTCAGGAAGGTTTCTACGATTTTGATTGCAAGGCCAGGGCCTACAACGCGTCCTCCCATCGCCAGTACGTTGGCATCGTTGTGCAGGCGGGTTGCCTCTGCGCAGAAGCAGTCGGTGCAGAGTGCTGCACGGATTCCTTCCATTTTGTTTGCCGTGATAGAAATGCCGATTCCGGTTCCGCAGATCAGGATTCCCTTATCACACGTTCCGTTCTGGATCGCATGGCCTACTTTTCTGGCGTAAACCGGATAATCAACTGCCTCGTTGCTGTAGCATCCGAAGTCCTGATATTCCAGTCCCTGTTTGTCCAGATATGCTTTTACCTCCTGCATCAGCTCATATCCGCCGTGGTCGCATCCTAAAGCTATCATTGTTCTTCCTCCTCTTTCAGCCGCGCAAGAACACCTTCAATCAGGAATTCCAGCGCTTCATAACATTTTCCGTATTCGGTAAGCGGTTCCCCGTAAAGGGCGGGGATGTCTCCTGCCAGCCGCAGAAATCCGGCGATCGTCTGCAGATGGGGCGCATCCGGGAAGTCCTCACGGATCTTTTCCCTCTGACTGTCCTCCATCACAAGAAGCAGCGTGTCGTCGTTGATGTCCTCCGCGGTAAGCGGTGTGGTGGTGTGGTCTTTGGCCGAAAGCCCGTTGCGCGCAAGCACTGCCTCTACCTTCTGGTTGACCGGCTGCGGAAACAGAACGACAAGCCCGCGGGAACCAATTTCCATCGGCCACGGAAGCTCTTTGCTCTGCAGAATCGCCTTCGCCATCGGTGCGCGCGCGGTATCGTCCGCGTCCACAAATAAAATCCTGCTGTAATGTTTCACTGTTATACCTCTGCTACTTTGTGGCCTGCGGCTTTTAACAGGCGGTTCATGATCGCCTGCCCCATACGCGGGGTGTCGAAAGCCTCGGAATAAATCACTTCCACGCCGTCCTCATCGAAGTCGCGCAGAATCGCAAACAGGTGATGCGCGATCGTCTCATCTTCGGCGCGCAGCCCGATGCTCTTGATATCTCCTGTGGTGTACTGCTCCCGCGTCTCATCGGTGCAGATTACGCCCACTTTCTTTCCTGCCTTTTCCTGTTCTGCGGCAAGGCGGTTGATTTCCGGAATCACCCGTTCCATCTCGCCCTGGATAATCGTAAGGTCTGCCTTCGGCGCATAATGTTTGTAGCGCATGCCCGGTGCCTTCGGACGCACATGGCTGTCCTCCGCAAGGATTCCCGGATCGACACGCACGGTTCCAAGCACTTTTTCCAGCATCTCTTTGTTGTAATAGCCCGGGCGGAGAATCGTCGGAATCTCCTCTGTAAAATCGACGATGGTGGATTCGAGGCCGATCTCGGCGTCTCCTCCGTCGATGATACAGTCAATTTTGTCCCCCAGGTCCTCGATCACATGCTCGGCTTTCGTCGGGCTCGGCCGGCCTGATGTATTGGCGCTCGGCGCTGCGATGAAGCCGCCTCCGGCTAAGATCAGTGCGTTTGCCACTTTGTTGCTCGGGTAGCGCACGGCTACGGAGGTAAGGCCTCCCGTCGTCTCGAGCGGAACGGCATTTGTTTTCTCAAAAATCATCGTCAGCGGTCCCGGCCAGCATGCAGCTGCCAGTTTGCGTGCACTCTCCGGCACGTTTGCCGCTACGGTTTCGAGGTCCTCCATTCTTCCGATGTGGACGATCAGCGGGTTGTCCGACGGACGGCCCTTTGCCGCATAAATTTTCTCGGAAGCTTTGGCATCCAGCGCATTTCCGCCAAGACCATATACGGTCTCGGTCGGGAATGCCGCCAGACCGCCGTTTTTCAGAATCTCTCCTGCTTTTTCGATCGCGCTCTGATCTATGTTATCTTCTGTCATCCTGGCAATCCATGCCCTCATATGTTTCTTCCTTCTTTCCATCTGTTCCAGCGCACAGTGTTTCCATCTGCGCACACTGTTTTGATTATACCATTTTCCGGCGCAGTTGAAAACCCTTGATTTAAAGAAGCTCTTTTAACTGAGCCGTGCGGTACGCCTCGATCAGTTCCTTTAATTCACGGATGCGCTGCCGGATCTGCCGTCCCTGATCCGTATCGCCGACTAACTGGCGCTTCATGTTGTACCGCACCGCCACCTGGCGGGAGACAATATCCTTCTCCTCCTGGATTGCTTTTTCTGTCGATTCAAACGGCTCGTGCGCGGTGAGGCTGAGGCCGTACGAGTTGTAAATCAGCGTGTAACCCGCGATGCCGGTTTCTTTGTGGTACGCCCTGCAGAAGCCGCCGTCGATGATCAGCACCTTGCCGCCGCATTTGACCGGGCTTTCACCAGCACTCTGGTGTACCGGGACGTGGCCGTTGATAATATGTACATTTTCACCGGCAAGCCCGAACTCCTGTAAGATCCGGTCCGCCGTCTCCTCTTTCTCGATCAGGCGGTAATACGCGTTTTTCACCTCGGTCCAGGTCTCTTTTTCTGCGAGGAAATACCGCTCAAATGTTGTCATCTTGTCGCGGCCGTACAGCGGGGAATTCGGCGCAGTCCACAGATACCACAGCGTATTGCGGCCCTGCTCCCGTTTTTTCGGATCGCGGCTTACAAATGCGCGGCGCACGTTGTGCTCGAGGATATCGTACAGTGCTTTTCCCTTGTATTTCTTTCCGTCGACCTGTACCTCTTTTAAGGTGCCGTCCTCATTCATCGGCATGCAGCCGTGGTACAGCAGATTTCCATTGTAGACGCGGTAGAGGCTTCCTTTTTTGAGCAGGAAATCGACGTGCGCCTGCAGTTTTTCGCTGTTTCGGAAGGCGAAGATCAGCTTATCGAGCACTTCTGCCTCTTTTTCTGTCAGCTCGTCCGGATGCGCCGGGTCGATCGTCGGAAAGCTCTTGTCGCGCAGAGCATATGTTTTCTCCCCAATCGTCACCGTTCCGTTCTGGTAATCGATCTTTTCCAGCAGACGGCGGTTTTCCATGCCGTACTCCGGGTTCTCACGGATCAGACGGTTCTCGAGCTTTAACTGCATTACGGTGATGGCCTTGTGCATGCGGCGCTCCAGCATCTGCTGGGAATTTCCGCTGTCCTCGCCGCCTTTTGCGGCAAAGCATTCGCACGGATCATCGCCGTACGTCTCGAGAGCAAAGGTGGCAAGCGGAAGCATATTGATGCCGTAGCCGTCCTCCAGCACATCGAGATTGCCGTAGTGGAGGCAGATGCGGATCGTGCTGGCCACGCACGCCGGCTGGCCGGTCGCAGCGCCCATCCAGAGCACATCGTGGTTGCCCCACTGGATATCGAGGGAATGGTAATTCATCAGGCAGTCCATGATTTTATACGGCTCCGGACCGCGGTCAAAGATGTCGCCGATGATGTGGAGATGATCAACAACGAGCCGCTGAATCAGCTCTGCCACGGCAATGATGAAGTTCTCGGCGCTTCCGATTTCGAGGATAGTCTGGATGATCGCCTCGTAGTATGCTTCTTTGTCGAGCACCTCCGGCTTTTCGGTGATCAGCTCCTCGATGATATAGCCATAATCCGCCGGCAGGGCTTTCCGCACTTTGGCACGGGTGTATTTGGAAGAAACGATTTTGCAGACGTCGATCAGGCGGTACAGCATGACCTTGTACCAGTCATCGATGTCCTCCTGCTGCTTTTTCTCCATCTCCAGGCGCTCTCTCGGGTAATAGATAAGGGTTGCAAGCGCACGTTTTTCCGAAATGCCGAGCGTGTGGCCGAAGACATCGTCAATCTTCTTTCGCACGGCACCGGAACCGTTGCGGAGTACATGAGAAAAGGCTTCGTATTCGCCATGAATATCCGAAAGGAAATGCTCCGTGCCTTTGGGAAGGTTGATAACGGACTGCAGATTGATGATTTCGGTCGCTGCTTTTTCGATGGTCGGGTACAATTCTGCGAGATATTCCAGATAATTTTTTTCGTTTTCCATGAGGACCTCCTGCCTGGGTTGTTTTTTCTTATTTTATAACGAACTCCCCTTCGGCACAACCCTTTTTCTTCTTTCGATACACCGGGTGCGTCCCCTCATGGAAGATATAATAGCTCACATAGTCCGTAAGAAAAATCCCAACCGCCGAGAGCAGATACCAGATCCCGAAAAAACACGGGCAGATTAATCCTTCGCAGATGGAAAACGGCAGCGTACCATAGTCCCACATGCGGTAATGCAGCACCCTCAGGGAAAACATCCCCGAATACAGTTCAATGGCCGTAATCAGGACGGCGGATACCATCATCTGAAACGCCAGCGGAAAGCGGCGCAGCCCGGCGTCTTCCAGCATTCCGATTCCTGCAAGGGACATTCCTCCGGCAATGCCCATCAGGCGGAAGCTGTAACCCCGGTAGGTGACTTCGATGGCAATATAAATACAGTAGCCCAAAAGAAAAAACAGCAGATACTTCTTCGCTTTCATTCGTTTTTCTCCCATTCTAATTGAGAATCTTTTCTCTTATTCCCAGTATCTCTGTCTTTTCTCTTTTTATCCGCTTGCATTTTTTCTTTTCCATGTTACAATACTTTCATGTTTCGAAAGAAGTTTCGAATAGAAAGGACAGAAAAAAGAATGGCATTTAACCCAATAAAGTTAATGGAATTAAAAAATCTGAGAAACCGTTTCGCCCAAAACCACCCGAAGTTCGTAAAATTCATGAGCGATCTCGCATCCTCGCAGATCGAGGAGGGAACGATTCTCGAAGTCACGGTGAAAAAACCGGACGGCCGAACGATGGTTTCCAATATCAAGGTGACTGCTTCGGATCTTGAAATGCTGCAGGCAATCAAACAGATGTAACATATTTTTCGTGGCAAAAAGCCGCTTTCGACGAGCGGCAGGCTTTTGGACACACGATATTCCTCGAGATACTGCGTCACCGTCTTTCCCGTCATTTTCCGGAAGCGGCGGCAGCAGACCTCGCGGGACAGATGCACCTGCTCACCAAGCTTTTCGAGCGAAATCACGGATTCTTACCATTACTCCGATGCATTCCTGACGATCGAAGCGCCGTTCTACTTCCTGCTCGGCCTTCTCGCCGTCTACCGCACCTCGATTCAGAGTATGCAGAACGGACGCACACCGTTTGCCTGGTTCGGTGCGGTTGCACTGCTGATTCCAGTCTACTATCGGATGATGATGAAGCCTGTAAAAACAGTGTAATCAAAATTGGTCCACCGGATATTGATATGCCTGGCAACGCAAAACCCGGAATCCTTTCGCTCCTCTTCTGAGGTCTTGAAAAGATTCCGGGTTTTTTATTTTGCTGTTTTCTCTTCCCAGATTGTCTCCAGATTTTTTCCATCAATCCAGATACAGCGGTACACCCGCTTCATCTGCTCATCCAGTTCCGCTTCCCGGTCCGTCTTTACAATCACATGGCCGATCCGGTCAGTTCCATCTGCCATGGCAGAAACTTCATGCCCCTCCGGATAATCCAGGACAAGCTCCAGCCCTTCCTGACGCAGACGTTCGACCTGATCCCGGTCGATTTGTGTGATGGTTCCGCTTACCGGACTCAGCAGCAGTTTTGCCATGCACGGGCAGCTTTCCGTCTGCTGAAAATCCGTTTCTTCCCCGAGGGCGCTTTTGATCATCTGCTCATAAAAATCAAATCCGTAATACGTTGAAATCAGTTCCGGAATGCAGGTTGCCCCGGTTCTTCCGCCCATTTCAATGATCCAGACCTTCTCTCCGTCCACAAAGACATCCGCATTGACGGAGCACTGATCGGCACCGGATGCGGTGACGGCCAGCTGCATCTGGCGGGCAATTTCTTCCCGCAGTGCCCCGCTGCATCCATACGGAAATGCGTGGCCGACCGGAACGGTCGTGTGTGCACCGCGGTATACAAATTTCGTGTGCGGTGCCAGAAAGACCAGTTTGTGGTTCTGCACAAATCCATCCACGCCGATTTCCGTTCCGCGGAGGAATTTTTCAACCAGCACATAATCTCTTGCCGAACCGTTTCTCGCATTTTCATACGCTTCTTCGATCTGTCCGGAATGCTCCACCACGGTAATTCCGCGGCTTCCTGAACTGTCCACCCGTTTTACGACAACCGGGTATCCAAGCTGTTCTGCGGCTTTTTGTGCCTCCTCTGCGCTTCTTACCCGCATCCCGTCTGCCGCGGAAACGCCGCCCTGCCGGAATGCGTCTTTCATCTTTGCCTTATCGGTCAGAATTTCCGCCGCCTCATACGGAATGCCGGACAGATGCATCTTTTCACAGACATAGCCGATTGTGCTGACGGCCACATCGGTTCCCGATGTACAGATTCCGTCGATCTGTTCTTTTTCCGCCGCCGCAAGAATCGCTTCTTTATCCCGCGTATTCAGTTCATAAATTTTATCTGCAAGTGCAAAACCCGGATAATCGCCGGGAATACTCACTACGATCGTGTAAAGACCCATTCTGCGTGCAGTCCGGATCAGCGGCACCTGGTAAATACCGGCACCTAAAATCATGATTTTTTTCACTTTTTTTCTTCCTCATCAGATACGTTAATGGTTTCCCGCACAATATACTGCGGCGTGCGGTTCAGAATCAGAATCATCTTTCCGAGGTATTCTCCGATGATGCCGAGCACCATCAGAATCAATCCGGAAAAAACAACGATGGCGCAGATCGTCGAAGACCAGCCAACCATCACGGTCGGATTGATGAGCTTTCGGATGGCAATCATGATGGCTGCCAGAAAACCGCCGGCTGCAGAAACTCCGCCGAGAACGGACGATATGCGAAGCGGAATTACAGAATAGTTCCAGTAGGCAAGCCACAATTTGATCAATTTCTTTAACGTATAGTTGGAAGTTCCCACTGCACGTTTGAAATGCTCCACCTCTACATTTCCGATTTTGTGTGTCGTGCGGTAGAAAATGCCGTCAATATAGGGATTGAAGCTGTCGTATTTTACCACCTCGTCCTTGATCTGGCGGGTAATCATCCAGAAATTGCTGGAAACGATGTCTTTTGGCCGTCCGAGAAGAATCCGGGAGGAAACTTCGTTCAGTTTGCTGGTGACATTTTTCAGGAACGAATTTTTCCGTTTCGGATAGCAGCCGTAAACCAGATCGTATCCTTCTTCCATCTTGTGGATCAGTTTGCTGATCTGGGACGGATGTGTCTGCATGTCATCGTCCATGCCGAGAATAAAATCTCCTTCGGTGTAGTGGAGTGCCGCCATCAGCGCATTGTGCTGGCCGAAATTGCGCAGCAGGTTGATGCCCTTGACATTCTGATACTGCTCACCGAGCTTCTTGATCTCCCCATACGTATTGTCTTTCGGGGAACCGTCGTTCACCAGGACAAATTCGCAGTCATATCCGTCCATTTTCTTGAATTCTTCCATCACCATCTCTACAACTTTCCGGATCGTTGCCTCGGAATTGTAGCATGGGATGACTATTGAAATCAGTTTCATTTTTTTCCTCCATCGGTATCGTTCAGAATGCAGTCATAGAACAGCGGCGTGCCTCCGGTATGGATAAAAAGCACATCGCAGTCCTGTAACTGATGTTCTTCTATGTACTGCTTCATTCCCCAGAATGCCTTTCCGGTGTACGTCGGATCCAGCGGAAGGCCGTTCCGGCAGAACTCTTCCCGGATCACCTGTAAAATCCGCTCATCGTACTGGCCGTATCCGCCCTGGCGGTATCCCATTTCCAGATGAAGTTCACTCTCCCATCCTTCCGGCAGCACGAGATGATTCTTCGCAAAATAATCGGAAATGCCGCTCTCCATGATGCGGATGGCTCGGTCGTACTCGCGGGATGAAATCGAAAGGCCGATGATCTGCTCCGTTCCCTGCTCGAGCAGTTTTCCGCTTACCAGGCCGCACTGGGTCGAGCCGGTTCCGGATGCTGCAAAGATATGAGAAAAAGAAATGTTCTGTTCTTTCTCCCACGCAAGAATCTCGCGGTAGCCGTCCACGTAGGCCTGTACCGGTGTGCCTTCATTGCCCGTTCCGAATTTATCCCCGAAAATATAATATGGGTGATATCCCTCTTCTGTCAAACGGTTCATCGTCTTCTCGACGGTCTGTGCAATCTCTGTTTTTCTGCACGGAATGACTTCGGCTCCGAGCCATTTCATCAGACGGCTGTTGTTGGTTTCGATCGGGTGTTCTTCGTTTTCTTCAGAAGAACAGATCATATAGCATGGAATTTTCTCGGCACAGCACAGATTGGCCAGCACGCGGCAGAGGTTGGATCTGCTGTTTCCGTAGATGATCATGCAGTCTTTGTTTTTCTCCTGCATATCCTGGAAAAAAGCACGTCCGATGCGGACTTTGTTTCCGCCTAAGGAAAACGGAAGAAGATCCTCCCGCTTGCAGTACAGGCGGACGCCTCTGTCGTTTGGAAATTCCAGTTTCTGAATTGGTGTCTGTATCATTGTTTCTCCTCTTTTATTCTTGTTTCAACTCACAGTCGGTATTTTCACGGAGTCTGACATGCCGAAAATAGTTCGACTGTGACTTACCTCATGTCAGTGGAGGATACCGATTTCTCTCCGCCCGCCACTGCTGTTATGTTTCTTTTAACAATTCATCCCACCGCTTTAGAAGCTGGGGACTTCTTGTCTACTGGTGTTAAATTCCGGCATGTACCGGAAGCTTTTCCCTATTATAGACTATTTTTCTCTGCGTGGCAAGCCGTGCCGGAAACAGGAAAAGCCCGCCGGTTTTTGTTTTCACATCTGCCGGCGGGCTTTGGGGATTTTTTACGTATTCTGTTTTTTCGTCCGGGACCTGTTCAGGCTTCCTGCGGTGCGGCAAGATTGGCCACAATCCGCGCCACCTGGGCTATCTCCGGGATTTTTGTGTACTCGGCGCAGCTGTGTACCTGATTCATCGAGGTTGCGATGACAAGCCCTTCGATGCCGTGCTGTGCAAAGACGTTGTTGTCGCTGCCGCCGAAAGTTTTTTCGAATGCAGCGGTCAGGCCTTCTTCTGCAACGGCGCTCTCGTAATGCCTTGCGGCATCGCTTGTCAGCGGCGTCTCATACGCATGGATATTCAGCTTTTCTTCCCAGACCAGCTTCGCACCAATCTTCTCTGCTTCCTGCTGGAAGGTTCTGTGATATGTTTCCAGAAGCTCCATGGCCGTCTCGTGGTTCAGGCTTCGAATTTCGCCTTCGATCACGCAGCTTTCCGAAACGATGTTGGTACCGGAGCCGCCGCCGATTTTTCCGATGTTGGCAGTGGTGCTTTCATCCACGTGGCCCTGCGGAAGCTGTGCGATTGCGCGGGCGGCCGCCTGGATGCTGTTGATGCCGTCCTCCGGGTGGAAACCGGCGTGGGCGGCTTTTCCCTGGATTTTCGCCGCGAAGGAAACGAGTGTCGGTGCCGCGTAGGCGGCTGCACCGATCGCGCCGCTTAAATCCAGAACGTATGCTTCTTTTGCCTGCACCTGGCTGTAGTTGAAGGCATTTGCGCCTTTGCAGTACAGCTCCTCACCAGTCGAGATCAGGATTTCGATCGGGCGGTGCGGTGTTTTGGTCTCGATGATGTGGCGGACAACTTCATAGATGGCTGTCACACCGGCGAGGTCGTCGGCGCCAAGAACCGTCGTGCCATCGCTCGTTACGGTTCCATCCTCATGGGAGACGGCTTTTTTGCCTTTTGCAGGCTCAACAGTGTCCATGTGGGCCGCAAAGAGAACCGGGGCTCCTGCAAGGCTGCCCGGAATGCGCGCGAACAGATTGCCCGCATTGGAGCCGGTCTGCTCCTGCGTATGATCTTCTGTAAGCGTAACCCCGATTTCGGCGAATTTTATTTTTAAGGTGTCCGCCATCTCGCGCTCCTCTAAGGACGGCGAATTGATAGATACCAGCTCCGCAAAAAAATCAGCAATTCTTTTCTCATCTATCATAATCTTTTCTCCTACTCTTTGGCTGTGTCCGCAATTTAAATAACATACTCAGGCTGCGCCATAATATGCATCTTGCTGAAGAACTCCCGTGTTCTCTGATTCTGCGGATGCTCGAATACTTCTTTCGGTGTTCCGTCTTCTACTACGTGTCCTTTATCAAGGAAGATCACACGGTTCGACACATGGCGGATAAAGTTCATCTCATGGGAAACCAGAAGCATTGTATATCCCTGTGCCGCAACTTTTTTAATAACATCCAGAACCTCTCCAACCAGCTCCGGGTCAAGGGCTGAAGTCGGCTCGTCGAGCAGCAGAATCTGCGGTTTCATGGCGAGGGCTCTTGCGAGCGCCACCCTCTGCTGCTGTCCGCCGGACATATGTTTCGGATAATGGTTTGCCCATTTCTCCATGCCGACCAGTTTCAGTTCTTCTAATGCAATGGCTCTGGCCTCGTCTTTTTTCATCTTCTTGACAACAATCAGGCCTTCCATCACATTTTCCAGTGCGGTTTTCTTCTCAAACAGATTGAACCGCTGGAACACCATTCCTGTGTTCTGTCTTAAATACAGAAGCTCTTTCGGTTTCCGCTCGGAAAGGCCGATCACCTTGTCCCCGATCGTCACCGTTCCCTTCTCCGGTGTCTCAAGGCGGTTGACGCAGCGCAGAAGCGTTGATTTTCCGGTTCCGGAAGGACCGATGATTCCCACAACATCGCCCTGTTTGATCTCGAGGCTGATGTCGTCGAGCACCACGTTGTCGTTATATTTTTTTGATAAATGATCAATTTTTATCATTTTTCTTACCCTCCCCGTTTGCGGACGCCAGCTCTACCTGGTCCGGAATCCGGATTTTATTTTCAATTACGCGGATGATCTGCTCGATCACCAGCGTTACCAGCCAGTAAATGATAGCCAGTGAAACGTAAACTTCAAAGTAGCGATACGTTCTTCCTCCAATAATCTGGCCCTGTGCGGTAATCTCGACAACGGCGCAGGTAAAAGCAAGAGACGTTCCTTTGATGATACTGATAAAAGAGTTTCCAAGGGTCGGAAGCGCAACCTCAAAGGCCTCCGGCAGAATGATGCGGCGCAGTGTCTGCGGATACGTCATGCCAAGTGCATGTGCTGCTTCGATCTGGCCCGGGTCAACGGACTGCAGGGCCGAACGGATAATCTCAGCCATAAAGCCCGACTGGTTCAGTCCCAGAGCGATCATCGCATAGACGAAACCGGAAATATTGGCAACCGCCAGATTCGTTCCGAACTGCTGGTTGATTGTCTTGAACATCATGGGAATACCAAAGAACGCAACGTACAGCTGTACGATGACCGGCGTGCCGCGGAGCAGTGAAATCAGAAGATTCGTAATCTGCGTCAGCACTCTGATTTTTTTCATTTTGATGATCGCCATCACAAGTCCCAGTCCCAGTCCGATCAGCATAGAAACCACGGCCAGTTCCAGCGTGATCGGCAGCTTTGTCAGCAATTCTGGTATGGATGAAAATACCAGTGAAACGTCAAATAATTTTCCCATGATTTTTGTCCTCTCTTACACGTATTTTTCTACCAGTACACAGGTAAAGCCAAGATTTTTCTTCGGCTTTTTCGGCTCTTCGTCTTTCTTCAGTGCATGGTGGTCGTATACCGACAGGTCAGCGTCCGGATTCAGTTTGTAGCCTAATTTCTCATAAAAGCCTGCGGCGCGGTCCTGGCTCGTGATGACGATGTGATCAACACCGTATTCTTTCAGCCATTTCTCAGCGGCTTCGACCAGCACGCGGCCGTATCCGCTTTTCTGTTTTTCTCTGACAACACAGACACGCTCGATTTTTCCTGTCTTTTCCGCCGGAAATGCGATGCGGCAGCCGGCTACCGGCTTGTGATCTTCTGTCACCAGAATCGCCTGCAGATCATCTTTGCTCTCGTCCTGTCCGAATTCCAGTTCAATCGGAATGTTCTGTCCGCAGCAGAACGCATCGGTTCTGACGTAATCATATGCTTTGTATTTCCACTCTTCGCTTCCCTTTTCTACCCGGTAAATTTCTGCCATGTTTTTCGCTCCTTTTAGAATCGGGAAACGGATGTTCTCGATCCGCTTCCCGTCTGTTTTGTAATCTCTTCTGTTTTTATTTCGAAAACGATATTCTAGTTTGGTGTCTCATCAAAGTATTTCTCGTCCGGGCTGGTGTCCACGCCGAGATACTCGGTTGTGATCTTGGAAAGAGTTCCGTCTTCTTTCATCTCTTTTAAGGCTTTGTCAACATCCTCGCGGAGTGCTGCGCCCTCTTCGTTCTTTCCAAACAGGAAGTAGGTATTGTTCTGCGGGAACAGGAAATCTTCGGTCTCCTCGTCGATCTCGTTTGCTTCCAGCTGACCTTCCAGTCCGAACTGCGGAAGCAGGTTGTCGATGATCGGTCCGTCGTCGATTGCCACATCAGCGGTTCCATCTACGATATGCTGGTAGCGGACCTGGAAGTTTGCATTGGAATATACGATATTGATCTGGTGATCCGGGTTGTCTGTATTCCATTTTTCCAGTGCATTTGCGGTAAGGCTTCCTGCACTCAGCTCAATTTTGTATCCGCGGTCTGCCAGATCGGTAAGAGAAGTCAGCGGCTCATCGCCGGTTCTCTGAATGTATTCGTTGAAGCTGGTTTTATATGGTAAAGAGAAGTAGTAGGATTCTGCTCTCTCATCGGTATATCCATAGTTGTTGACTGCGATGTCGTACTGACCGCTCAGCACACCCTGCAGTGCATCTGCCTGCTCAATTTTCAGTTCATACTGCGGAAGGCGGTTGAACACTTCTTTTACGATATCGATATCGACACCGGTCAGCTCGTTGTCATCATTTACGTAAAAGTACGGTGCCAGTGTGCCGCTTGTTACAGCTTTAATCACTTTTTTCTCACCGGAATCCGATGCGGAGCTGCCTTCTGCGGAAGATGATGCTGCGGAACCGCTGCTGCTTCCTGCATTTGCTGATGCATTGCTTCCGCATCCTGCAAAGCTTGCTGCCAAAAGGCCCGCCGCTGCCAATACTGCCCAGAATTTCTTTGTCTTTTTCATAATAAAATCCTCCTCATTTCCTCGTTCTTTTCAGTTCCGGCCGCACCCCGGCTGCCTGAGAGTGTTCCACCAGAGCGCTCCGGATTCTTCTGTCTTATCTCTTTATAAAAGTCCTTTCAGCGGATTAATCGATGCATCCACGGAAAGTACGCCGTTCTTCGGGTTTCTGTCTTCCCATTTCGGGCTGTTCCAGATGGTTTTTGAGATTTCTCCTGCGTAATCCTCGTAGGTCTCTCCCTCCGGATGGCGAAGGAATACTTCATCCGGTGTTTTGCTGAGTGTTCTTCTCGATCCATCGTCTGCCATCAGCTTCTCGAAATCTACTTTTGCAAGGATTCGTTCGTTGTATCCGCGGAAGAGAACCTCGCCTAATTTCTTTCCAGGTCTCGAAAGTGCCAGCACCTGCGGATCGCTTCCGTGACGGAAGGCCGGGATCGCATACAGCTCTTTTAAGTAGCCCCAGATATTTTTGTAATCACGAATCGGTTTCTTCACCGGTCCTACGTTGTGGAAGTAGCTGACATCCCAACGGATCAGAGTGACGTAAGCGCGGACATCGCTGTCGGTGATGTAGTCGCCGAACAGGAAACGGTTCGTCTCCAGCCGTTTGTCCAGCTTATCGAGGGATTCATAGAAATCTTCGTATGCCTCATCGTATGCTTCCGGTGACTGGCAGAATGCCATGCGGTAATGGCCGTTGTTGATATGCGGGAAGAGCCAGTCGTTAAACTCATCGATCTCTTTCCGGAATTTTTTCGGGTACAGATCCGGCGCATCTTTTGGCTGGAATGGACGGAACTGCACTTCGAGATAGTTCGTAAGGCGGTGATAATCGTTGTTCACAGCCTTTTTCTCTTTGACATCCACCAGGGTCGGTGTCGTTGCTCTTCCTTTGAAGTCCGGGTTTGCTCTTTTATAGAACTCACTTAAGAAGTAAGCGCCTGTCGCCGGATCCTTGAAATCCGGATACTGTCCGAATGCATGTCCGTAACGGTTTGTCTCGCCGGATGGAGAAACTCTCGTCTCCGAGATCACATCCTGCAGTCCTAAAAGCTCCCGCACGATGATCGGACGGTTGGACCAGTTGCATCCGGTTGCCCAGTAGATCCCGAAGCGGTTTGCTTCTGCTTTCAGGCCGCCTTCTTTATCGCCGAATGGCTGGATAAATGCATTTGGCTGACGGATGAAAGCGCCGCGCTCATCGATCTCTACAAGGGTTTCATTTGGTCTTGGGTCTACTCCGACTTCTGCTGCAAACTGTTCTGCCAGCGCATCTGTGTATTTGATTTCTTCGGTTTCTTTATTTTCAACTGGGGTGAAGCTGCATCCGCATCCGCTCATGTTTTTGTCCTCCGTTTTCTATGTCTGTTTATTATCTATTCTTATGTTGTTCATTTGCATTTCTTTTAAAAAAGGTTAAAAAAATAGCAGGCATTCGTTCCGGCCTGCCCGCACATGCAATTTCTGCTATGCTTTTTCTGCCTGCGAATGTTTCTTATTTTTCTTTATTCTGATTGGAGCTGCAGCAACAGCAACAACACATCTCCATCATTCTGTTCTCCTGCATTCGTCTGTTGTCTGTTTTTTTCATTTGCTGTTCTCCTTTCCTACTAAGTCGATATGTTTAATGCGTTTCTCGATTACATGGCATATTATAATGCATATTTTTTCTATGTGCAACCCCTAAAACGCCTTTTGGTAATTGTTATTTCGATGAATCGATTATAGGTTTTTCCTATTGGTTAGTCATACCAAAAAGATATTACTTATCACACCTGTAGGCTGATTTTGCTTTTTCCCGGCCAACCGCCGCAACTTTTGCAATGTGCTCAACAATTCTTGCCATGGCTTTTTTCTTAAGAAACGATACAATAAAAAGCAAAGAACACCACTTGCAAAATACAATGTACTCTCGGAATCTTTCTGTGCTTGTTTTTGTGAGATGATTTTTTGTCAGTTGTGCCCAAATTTCTGAGGCATACGCGGTGCGTACGTTGATGAAATTCGGGTGCAGCTGGCGGAAAATCAGCCGCAAAGGCAAGTGCAGAAAGATTCCGAGAGTACATTACAAAATAAAGGAGAGTTTTTCTTATGGAAATGACATTTCGCTGGTATGGTTCCAAATTTGATACCGTTACCTTAGAGCAGATCCGCCAGATTCCGGGCGTAACCGGAGTCATCACAACCCTGTACGACACTACCCCGGGCGAGGTGTGGACACGCGAAGCGATTCACGCGTTAAAAGAAGAGGTTGAGGCCTCTGGACTTCACATCTCCGGCATCGAGAGCGTCAACATCCACGACGCCATCAAAATCGGCAGCCCGGACCGTGAGCAGTACATCGATAATTATATTGAAACGTTAAAGCACCTCGGCAAGGAAGACATTCACCTTGTCTGCTATAACTTCATGCCGGTCTTCGACTGGACCAGAACAGAACTCGCACGCGTCCGTCCGGACGGCTCAACCGTACTTGCCTACAAACAGTCCGCCGTAGACGCACTTGTTCCGGAAAAAATGTTTGAATCTATCGCAGGTGATGCAAACGGCGCAATTCTTCCTGGCTGGGAGCCGGAGCGCATGGCAAAAGTGAAAGAGCTCTTTGACGCTTACCGCGATGTGGATGATGAGAAACTGTTTGCCAACCTCAAATACTTCCTCGAACGCATCATGCCGGTCTGCAACGAGTACGACATTAGAATGGCCATTCACCCGGACGACCCGGCATGGAGTGTCTTCGGTCTTCCGAGAATCATCATTAATAAAGAAAACATTCTGCGCATGATGAAGATGGTCGATGACCCGCACAACGGCGTGACCTTCTGCTCAGGTTCCTACGGAACAAACCTGGAGAACGATCTGCCGGATATGATCCGTTCCTTAAAGGGCCGCATCCACTTCGCTCACGTCCGCAATCTGAAATTCCACAGCCAGCAGGATTTCGAAGAGGCCGCACACCTTTCCTCTGACGGCAGCTTCGATATGTATGAGATCATGAAAGCGCTGTACGACATCGGCTTCGACGGCCCGATCCGCCCGGACCACGGACGTATGATCTGGGGCGAGAAGGCAATGCCGGGCTATGGACTGTATGACCGCGCACTCGGCGCGACTTATTTAAACGGACTCTGGGAAGCTATTGACAAGAGTCACAAACGTGGAATTTAAAGGAGGTTTTTACTGATGTCTCTTAACTTAACAGCTGCCGGACTGGCAGATCAAAAAGCGTGGGAAGCCGCAGGCTATGCGCTTCCATCCTATGACCGCGAAGCAATGATCACCCGCACGAAAGAATCTCCGTGCTGGGTGCATTTCGGAGCCGGAAATATTTTCCGTGCCTTCCAGGCAAATACAGCACAGGAACTGCTGAACAACGGTACCTTTGACCGCGGTGTCATCGTTGCGGAGGGCTTCGATACAGAAATCATCCGTGATATGTACCAGCCGCACGATAATTTAAGCATTCTGGTGACCTTAAAAGCCGATGGTTCTGTCGAGAAAACCGTTGTTGGAAGCATCGCAGAATCGCTGGCTGCCGATACGGCGGATTCTCCGGATTTTGCCCGGTTAAAAGAAATCTTTACCAAGGATTCCCTGCAGATGGCGACGTTTACGATCACCGAAAAGGGATATTCTCTGAAAAACGGTGCGGGCGAACTGCTGCCGTCTGTTGCTGCCGATTTTGCTGCCGGACCTTCTTCCGTTACCAGCTATATGGGAAAAGTTGCTTCTCTTTTATATGAAAGATTTCTTGCAGGCGAAAAACCGTTTGCGATGGTCAGCACCGACAACTGCTCCCACAATGGCGAAAAACTTTCCCTTGCCCTGACAGCCTACGCTTCTGCATGGGAAGAAAACAAGCTGGTACAGCCAGGCTTCCTCTCCTATCTGCAGAACCCGGAAAAAGTCAGCTTCCCGTGGACCATGATCGACAAGATCACCCCGCGGCCGGATGGTTCCATCGAAAAGATACTCGAGGAGAACGGCCTCGCTGATGCACAGTCGATCGTCACCTCCCGCCACACCTACGTTGCTCCGTTCGTCAATGCAGAGGAATGCCAGTACCTCGTAGTCGAAGATCATTTTCCGAACGGACGGCCGCCGATGGAAAAGAGCGGATGGATCTTTACCGACCGGGAAACTGTCAACAAAACAGAGCGCATGAAGGTCTGCACCTGCCTGAACCCGCTGCACACCGCACTCGCTGTGTTCGGCTGCCTGCTGGACTACGAACTGATCAGTGAGGAGATGAAAAATCCGGTACTGAAAAAGCTCGTGGAGCGCATCGGATATATCGAAGGACTTCCGGTTGTCACCGATCCTGGTATTCTCTCTCCGAAGCAGTTTATCGATGAAGTGCTGAACATCCGCATCCCGAATCCGTTTATGCCGGATACGCCGCAGCGAATTGCAACCGATACGTCACAGAAGCTGTCGATCCGGTTCGGTGAGACGATCAAATCGTATCTTGCTTCTCCGGAGCTGTCACTCTCGGATCTTCAGGCAATTCCGGCTGTATTTGCGGGATGGCTGCGGTATCTGATGGGCGTGGATGACAACGGTGATGCATTTGATCTGAGCCCGGATCCGCTGCTTGCCACGGTCCGCCCGTATGTGCAGGATCTGAAACTCGGCGCACCGGCTGACCGCGAGACCCTTTCCAAAACTCTGGCTCCGCTGCTCTCCGATGCTTCGATTTTCGGTGTGGATCTAATTTTCGCCGGACTTTCTGACCGTGTGCTGAATGCTTTTGTCTCGATGCTTCAGGGACCTGGCGCTGTGGCAGATACGCTTGCTGCGCTGACTGCTCAATTCTAAAAGGGAGGTATTTCCATATGAAACCTTTTATGGACGCTGACTTTCTGCTGCAGACCGATACGGCGAAAACACTGTACCACGAGGCAGCTGAAAAAATGCCCATTTTTGACTATCACAACCATCTGAATCCGCAGGAGATTCTCGAAGACCGCCAGATGGAGAATCTGACACGCGTCTGGCTCGGCGGGGATCATTATAAATGGCGTGCCATGCGTGCGATGGGCTTTTCGGAGGATCTGATCACCGGAAACGCCGATGATTACGACAAATATCTGGCGTTTGCCGAGACGATTGAGAACGCGATCGGCAATCCTTTATACCACTGGACACATCTGGAGCTGCAGCGGTACTTCGGCATCACGACACCGCTCTCCCGCGCAACAGCGAAGGAGCTCTGGGATGAGGCGAATGCAAAACTGCAGACGAAGGAGTTTACCGTGCGCAATCTGATTCTGAACCAGCATGTGTCGCATCTGTGCACCACCGACGATCCTGCAGATGATCTGCACTGCCATCTGGCATTACAGAAGGAAGACTTTGCCTGCCGCGTTCTGCCGTCCTTCCGCCCGGACCGCGCCGTTCATCTCGAGAAGCCTGATTTCCCGGAATATGTGGAAAAGCTTGCCGCTGCCGCCAGCAGGACGATTGCATCCGCGGAGGATATGGTGCATGCCCTCTCCTGCCGCCTCGACTTCTTCCTCTCCGCCGGCTGCGTTGTCAGCGACCACAGCCTTGAGGGCTGCTTCTATGTGCCATGCACGGCTGCTGAGGCGAATGATGTATTTGAAAAGCGCATAAACGGCGGTGTTCTCACCGAAAAAGAGCTCGGCATGTACAAGGGTTTCCTTCTGACGAACCTCGGACGGCTGTATCATAAGCACAATATCGCCATGCAGCTTCATATCAAAGCACTCCGTAACAACTCGAAGCGGATGTTCCGTGCGCTCGGTGCCGATACCGGCTTTGACAGCATGAACGATTTCGCCTTTGCCCCGATGCTCGGTGCTTTCTTAAACGATATGGACGAGGATGACGCACTGCCGAAAACCGTGCTCTACTCCCTGAACCCGGGCGACAACCCGATGCTTGCAAGCATGGCCGGAAACTTTGCTGCGCCTGGCATCCGCTCAAAAGTGCAGTTCGGTACCGCATGGTGGTTCAACGATCACAAATACGGCATGGAATCCCAGCTTGCGACGCTTTCCAGCATCGGCATGCTCTCCACCTTCATTGGCATGCTGACCGACTCCCGCAGCTTCCTCTCCTTCCCGCGCCACGAATATTTCCGCCGGATTCTCTGCAATCAAATCGGAAACTGGGTGGAAAACGGGGAGTACCCGGCGAACCTGGAGTTTCTGAAAGAGATGGTGGAAAATATCAGCTACAACAATGCGGTTTCGTATTTCCTGTGATTTTCGCATGCCTTATTGACAATTATTCCCACATACCGTACAATAAAAGGGATTACTGATCAACGAAAGGATTACAGAAACATGGACGACTCAGGCAGTATGCCTCGACGATGCTTTATTTTCATCATTTGATAAACGGAGACATAATCTATCTTTGATTCCGCCAGATTCAAGATAGGTTATGTCTTTTTGTACATTTTTTGCATCGTGTCCCGGTTTCCTAAGAAAGGAAAAACAAATGAACAGCGACATTGTGTCACTCATCATCATTCTTATCTGCGTCATGCTCTCAGCCTACTTTTCGGCGACGGAGACTTCCTTCACCTCGCTGAACCGCATCCGCATGAAAAATATGGCAGAAAAAGGCGACAAGCGGGCGGAACTGGTGTTAAAGTTGCTGGAGAACTTTGACAAGCTGCTCTCCACGATTCTCGTCGGCAACAACATCGTCAACATCGGACTCAGCTCCCTTGCCACGGTGCTTTTTATCAAGCTTCTCGGCGGCGACTCCGGTGCGACGGTTTCCACGATCGTAACCACTATCGTGGTCCTGATCTTCGGCGAAGTTTCCCCGAAAAGCATTGCAAAAGAATCTCCGGAGACGATCGCCAAATTTTCCGCACCGTTTCTCCACATTCTGATGATCGTGCTGACCCCGGTGACGTTTTTCTTTTCCCAGTGGAAGAAGCTGCTCTCCCGCATCTTCAAATCCTCGGAAAACCACGGCATCACCGATGAGGAACTGATGACCATCGTCGAGGAGGCGACCCAGGAGGGCGACATCGACGACCAGGAAGGCGATCTGATTCAGAATGCAATCGGCTTCATGGAGATGGAGGCCGCAGAGATCTTTACTCCGCGTGTCAACGTCATCGGCATTCCGCTCGATGCGACGAAATCCGAGATCGCTAAGACTTTCTCCGACACCGGATTTTCCCGGCTGCCGGTGTATGATGATGATATCGACCACATTGTGGGAATTGTGTATCAGAAGGATTTCCACAACCACATTTACCACACCAACAAACCGCTAAGCAGCATCATCCGCCCGGCGCTCTTTGTAACCGAGAATACGAAGGTCGGCCCGCTGCTGAAAAAAATGCAGGCGAAGAAATCGCATATTGCCATTATCATTGATGAATTCGGCGGCACCGACGGTATCATCACCATGGAAGATATCCTCGAAGAGCTCGTCGGCGAAATCTGGGATGAGCATGATGCGGTTGTACAGGAAATCCAGAAAGTTTCCGAAAACGAATACCTCGTGACCGGAACGGCAAGCATCGACAAGGTGTATGAAGAGCTCGATATTGACAAAGAATTTGACGTCTTTACGGTCAGCGGATGGATCATGGGGATCCTCGAGCGCGTGCCAAAGGAAGGCGATCATTTCGTCTCGGATGGCCTCGACGTAACCGTACTGAAAATGGCAGACCGGAGAGTCGACAAGGTACGGATCGTGCGGCTGCCGAAGGATGAAAATGAACAGTAAGTAATTGATACGATTTACACGCAAAAAACGGATCGAACATCTGATTTTAAAGTCAGATACTCGATCCGTTTTTTTGTATCCTCTATTCTTCTTTCAGACCGTCCGCAAGTCCATACACATCATTTTCCCGTCCTTTGCAGCCCTCCCATACAATCGGTTCTGCAAAGGTAAGTTTCAGAATGGTATCAATGCTGTCGCGCTCCGGAATCGGGACGGAGATCGAAAAGGTTCCGTTTTCTTCCGTCAGTTCTGCTTTTCCGCCGGAAATCACTTCCCATTTTTCCATTGTATTCCCCGGAATTTCAAACGTGATCTGATCTTTTTCCCATTCCAGAATATGCACATAAACAATATTGTCGCGGTACGTCGTTCCGCCCCAGCGGTCCGCAATCACAGGGCCGCCGCGCAGGCCGTACAGCGTTTCGCCGTATTTCGAAAGCCATTCTCCGGCCTGGCGCAGGCGTTCTACCTGCTCCTCATCCATTTTTCCCGTTCCGTCCGGGCCGATATTCAGCAGATAATTGCCGTCCCGCACAGCGATTGAAACCAGATTCTGAATCAGCTGGCGCAGCGGCAGCACTGGTCTGCCCGGGATATAGCCCCAGGAATCCGCAATACAGTCGTTGCTGTCCCACGGCTTGTCCGTCCGCATCCCGTCGATTCTGCGTTCCCGCACATGGAAATCGCCTTCCCAGCCGCCGCGGTTATTGATCATAATATCCGGCTGCAGCTGTCGAATTTCATTTATCAGTTTCTCCGACTCCCAGAAATAATTGACCCTCATATATTCACTGGTCTGCCAGTCATCTTTCCTGTACCAGCCTCTTTCTCCATTCCAGTCCATTCCTCCAAGTGCAAGCCACTCACCGTCGAACCAGAGCAGATCAATCTTTCCATAATTACTCATCAGCTCCATCAGCTGATCATGGCACTGTTTTTTCAGTGCCTCTGCACTCTCCCAGTAAAGATCCGGCATGAAATATCCTGGAAAGCGCCAGTCGAGAGGAGAATAATAAAAGCCAACTTTCATTCCTTCTTTCCGGCACGCCTCCACATATTCTTTAACAAAATCCCGATGTGCAGCTCCTTTCATTGCGGTAAAATCACTGCATTTCGAATCGAACAGGCAAAAGCCATCGTGGTGGCGTGTTGTCAGCACCATGTACTTCATCCCCGCTGCCTTTGCATTTTTGGCCCACTGTTCCGCATCAAAATTTTCTGCAAGAAAGTCATCCTTCAGTGTCTCATACTTCCGTACATCCAGATGCTCATTCATCAGCACCCATTCCCCTTTTCCGAGCATCGAATATACTCCCCAGTGAATAAACATGCCAAACTTCGCATCCCGGAACCATTTCATCTGTTCTTCCGACAGTTTTTCTACCTTTTCCGGTCTGTAATTTTTTCTTGCCGCCGGAAAGGATTTCATTTCTTCTATTGTTTTCATTTTTTCTCCAAACTCCGCATCTTTTCCCGGTAGTCATGATACAGTTCTTGATTTACCTTTTCCAATATAGCAATTAATTCTGAATCTGTCATCTCATTCCAGATCATCAGGTGAACGATACGAATGGGCTGAGAAAGAAGCATTTCTCTTACATTTTTCTCTTCTTTCAGACGCTGCGCGAAGATTCCTCCTGCTTTTTCTGTAATTTTACGATACAGCTCTTCAAAAATCTGTTCCCCAGCCTTCGTTTCCAGCAGACGCTCCGTTTTATCCCATCCCTGGATCTGTTTTGGTACTGGAAAAACCGGTGTTACTTCGATCTTCTGTGCTGCACGGATATCCTGTACTGAAAATCCAAGCTCAAGTCCATACATTCCCTGCGGTACCGTCCGCTCATCAACGCGTTCATCGTAGAGTTCAAACAGTTCACGTGAAATGGAAAATACAAACTCTTTTTCTTCTCCCGCCTCCAGTATGATTTTCTGAAAATCGCGAAGTTCCCTGGCTGGCCTTGCTTTCCATGCTCTTGGATTTTTCACATAGAGCTGAACGACCTGAGCCCCTTTTCTGTTGCCCGTATTTTTAATTTTTCCACGCAGAACTGTTTTCTCACAATCTGTGATTTTCTCCTGCTCCACGCTGCACTCCGTAATTTCAAATGTTGTATACGAAAGTCCGAATCCAAACGGAAACTGCACCGGAATTTTTTTCGTCTCGTATCCTCGGTAGCCCATAAACATACCCTCGCGGTACGTCACCTGCTCCGTCTGCTCTGCAAAATTTTCATCCGAGATAATCTGTTCCCGGAACGCTGGAACTGACACAGGCATATGTCCGGACGGATTCACCTCTCCGCTTATCACTTTCACAATCGCTCTTCCAATCCCCTGACCGCCGTAGAAGCATTCCAGAATCGCCTTTACTTCGTCGGCCCACGGCATGGCAACGGCTCCGCCGTTCATCACAACCGCAATTACATTCGAATTAACTGCAGCAATTTCTTTTAAAAGAGCCACCTGGTATTCCGGCAGTTCATACTGCACACGGTCATTTCCTTCTCCTTCAAAACCAAAATCCATAGCAAGGAAAAACAGAACCGCATCTGCATCCGCTGCTGTTTTCACCGCCTCATCCCGGAGTTTTTGCTGCTCCGCTTCACTTCCCGCATTGTTCCTGCGATATCCCATCGCAAACGGTGTATTATCTGCTCCGTTCCATTTTTCTGCACATTCCCAGGCGTCTTCTTTTCCTGCTCCTTCTACTTTTCCGGAGCCCTCCGCCTGAAACAGAGGTTCTCTCGCATATTCTCCAATAACCGCCAGCTTTCTGCCCTGCTGCAGCGGCAGAATATCCTCTTTATTTTTCAGCAGAACAATGGCTTCTTCTGCTGCTGCGCAGACCTTTTCATGATTTTCTTTTAAAATCAGCTCTCGTTCTTCCTCTGTCTTTTTCGTTTTCGGAATCTTCCACTTTCTCGCATTTCGTATGATGCATTCTGCCCGCTCACGGATCACGTGTTCGTCCAGTCTGCCCTGTTTCCACTGCTCCACCATATAAGCAGTGCTTTTTCCATCCGTTCCCGGCATTTCAAGATCCAGTCCTGCCTCTGCCGATTTCACCCGATCGTCCAGTCCGAACCAGTCCGTCATGACCAGTCCGTCAAATCCCCATTCTTTTCGAAGAATATCGAACAGCCAGCGGTTTTCTGCACAGTATGTTCCATTGATCTTCGAAAGGCTCGTCATGACCGCTGCCGGTTTTCCCTCACGGATTGCAATTTCAAATGCTTTTAAATACAGATCCCGCAGGACATCTTCCTCACAGATTACATTCAGATATTCCCGTTCGGTCTCCTGATTATTTGCAGCAAAGTGCTTGATACATGCGCCGACCTGCTGTGACTGCACGCCGCGGATATAGGCACCTCCCAGTCTTCCTGCAAGAAGCGGATCCTCGGAAAGATATTCCACATTTCTTCCGCAGAGGGGATTCCGTTCCAAATTAACCGCCGGTCCAAGCACCAGATCCACTCCGTACGCAGCCGCCTCTGATCCAATGATTGTTCCTACCTGCTCTGCTACATCCGGGTTCCAGGATGCCGCTACTGCTACTCCCGCCGGCAGACAGGTCGCCGGTTCACTTCGATTAATGCCAAGAGAATCCTTATCCTTTTTCTGATAGCGAAGCCCCATCGGTCCATCGCTCATTTCCAGGGATAGAATATCGTATTCCGGCAGTGCTTTTGTATTCATAAACTGATCGCCGCAGAGAAGCGAAATCAGTTTTTCTGTTTCCATCTCTTTTATTTTCATTTGCTTTCCCCCAATTTTTTCTCAGCCTTTTACAGCTCCAATAGAAATTCCTTTTACAAAATATTTCTGTACGAATGGGAATACGATCAGAATCGGAAGCAGTCCGACGATGGCGATTGCCATACGCACGGTCTCCTGCGGGATTCCCCCTCCTACGCTGGCCAGGTTGATATTACTGTTCGCATTTTTGGAAAGAAATTCGATGTTTTTAATCATATTATTCAAAAGCTGCTGAATGCTGAATTTGTTAGTATCTGTAATATAGTATAATCCATTCGTCCAGTCATTCCAATAACCAAGTCCGGCAAATAATCCGACCGTTGCAATGATCGGTTTACACATAGGAAGAACTACTTTGCGGAATACCTGAAACTCTGTTGCACCATCAATTTTGGCAGCCTCACTTAATGCCGCCGGTACATTTGACTGAATATACGTTCTTGTCAGAATCACATTAAAAGCACTCATCAGCAGACCCGGTATAATTAATGCCGGAATCGTATTTTTCATGTGCAGGTAGCGGGTATACATAATATAGGTCGGTACCAGTCCACCATTAAACAGCATCGTGAAAAACAGATAAAATGCAAGAAATGTTTTTCCAGGAAATTTCTCATGTGCCAGTACATACGCATACAAAAGTGTCATCATCACGCCAATCGTTGTTCCAATCGCGGTTACCAGAATGGTGATTCCATATGCATGGAAAACCTGTGCCCTCTCGTTCCAAATGTACCTGTATGCTTCCAGACTCAGTTCTTTTGGGAAGAAAGAATATCCATGCAGCACAATCTCATTGTTGCTTGTAAACGATGCAACCACCAGAAGCACCAGCGGAATCACCATAATCAGTGAAATCAATGCCAGAACTACCGTGATCATTCTCTGATAACGCCGTTCCTGTTTTCCTACCATAATTTTGTCCTCTTTTCTGTCAGAACAGTGCATTCTCACTGCTGTAACGTTTTGTAAGCCAGTTTGCAATCATGACAAGTGCAAATCCCATCAGCGACTGATATACACAGGCTGCCGATGACATACTGATGTCACCCAGCTCAATCAGTCCTCGATATACGTAAGTATCAATCGTGTTGGTTGCATTGATCAGCGCTCCCGAGTTCATTGGTACCTGATAAAACAGACCAAAATCAGAATAGAAAATTCTTCCGATGGACAGCAGTGTCATTGTGACTACTGTAGATTTCAGCAGCGGAAGGGTAATACATTTGATTTTATGCCATCTTGTTGCTCCGTCAATCTCAGCTGCCTCATACATTTCCTGGTCAATTCCAAGAATCGCTGCCAGATAAATAATGGATGAATATCCGGCTCCCTTCCAGCAGTTTACAAAAATCAGGATGAATGGCCAGTATTTTGACTCGGTGTAAAATGAGATATTTTCTTTTCCAAGAGAAGTCAGCAGTCCATTAACAAAGCCAGTACGTCCGCTTAAGAACGCATATACCAGATAGCTGACAATGATAATCGAAATCAAAGATGGAATCAGAACAGCAGACTGAAAAATTTTCACTTTTGTCTTGCTTCTTAATTCACTCAGTAAAATTGCAATCAGAATAGATACCGTCGTATTAACGACAATAAATGCAAAATTGTATAATAATGTGTTTCTTGTAATCAGTGCTGCATCCGGTGTTTTAAACAGATATTCAAAGTTGGAAAGCCCCGCCCAGTCACTGTGCAAAATTCCTTTTGCAAAATTCAAATGTTTAAAAGCAATGATGATACCGGTCATCGGCACATAGTTATTAATTAAAAGATATAAAAATCCCGGCGCTACCATTATATATAATGGAAATGCTCTTTTTATATTTTTCCATGTTTTCTTTTTTCCCATAGAAATCCCTCTTTTTCTGTCTCAAAAGCCAGGGCCGGCCGATTCTCATCGTCCGACCCTGTCTGCCTTGTTTATTTATTTGCAAGCCATTCGTCTACCTGTTTCTGCATATCTTCGATAATATTGTCGATACCTGCTGATTTCAGTTCTTCATTGAACTGCGGCAGTGTCGTACTTGGATCTGCATCGCCGTTTTCGATGATTGCTTTATATTTATCTGTTACGTTTGTAATTGCTGTAATTTCATTTTTTACATTTGTCGTGTCATAAATGAATCCATACAGCGGAGATTCCTGTGCAGTATCATTGTATTCCGTAAATTTCTCGTATACATTTTCCGGATCAGTTTCCCATGCATAGCCAACAGAACCATTACCACATAGCCACAGCTCGTTGCCCCAGCCTACCGAATCAGAAGTTACTCCATCTGGATAAGATGCAATTCCATCCGATACAACATAATCTTTGCCTTCAATTCCATATCGGAACAGATTCTGGAAGTCGGAGTCTGAGTACAGCAGATTCAGGACTGCAAGAGCTTTTTTCGGGTTCTCGCACTGTGCCGGAATTGCCCACTGGCAGAAGTTAACAGAGGAAGTACTGATAGTGCTTCTTCCAATCGGAATCGAAACGATTTCTTTACCGGAGTTCATTGTTTCCTGTGTTGCAGTTCCCGGATGCTGGCTTCCATAATAGCTGAACGCTGTATTAGCACGGAACAGATCCTGACGGGTTGTTGTATTCGTTGTAGAATCTGGCATAAAATAGCCTTTCTGGTTCCAGTCATATGCTTTTTCAGCCATCTCTTTGTACTTTTCTGTGTCATACGTATTAATAACGGTGATTCCATCGGATGCATCATCATCGATATCAACGCCGACACCTGAAGTTACAACATCAAACTCTCCTTTTACATAGTTCGCGAAACATCCATTGTTCAGATCCGACGGAATCATCGGATAAAGTTCCGGATGTACTTCCTGGCATTTTTTCAGTACTTCCTCGATATCATCAAAGTTTTTGATATCTTCCGCTTTATATCCAAGCTCTTCCAGAATGTCTGCTCGGCACATAAATCCTGCCTGGGATGCAAGGTCACGATACGTCGGCAGTCCATACAGATTACCGTCGAAATAGCATGCTTCAATATAACGCTCCATTGCACTGTATGCATCCGGTGCATACGTCTCTATCAGATCATTGATTGGATAGAGCTGTCCTCTCTGTCCATCTTCACGAATATTGGACATCAGAAATACCATATCCAGTTTTTCACCGCTCGAAAGCATCAGGTTCGTCTGGTCGTTATAAGCACCCCATTCAATAATCTGAAGTTTTACTTTTGCATCTACCTTTTCTCCGATGATCTCATTCATTTCATCCTCTACGGCCTGCATATCTGCCGGTGATGCATTAGATCCTGGCCATACCATCAGAAGTTCTTCTGTTTTTCCATCCTTCAGATCGGATGTACTATCTCCTGCTTCACTTTGGTTCGATGCTGTTGTCTGCGCAGAATCTGCCTTTGTGCTGTCCGAACTCTTGCTGTCCCCACATCCTGCAAGAAGTGATGCGGTCATTGCCGCCATCAAAACTGCTGCTGCCATTTTCTTTCTCATTTGTGTTACCTCCCGTGTTTTTTGATGGTTTTATCTTACCGCACTTCCACTTCTCTCTCAATTTCAATCCCGACCCGTTTTATAACAAAAACGACTTATCCTTTTGCTTTTGCCGCACGATATTCCAATGGTGTACGTTCGGTCTGTTTTTTAAATATTTTAGAAAAATAGGCCGGAGAATCATAGCCTGTACGAATACTGATTTCAGAAATCGACAGCGTCGTCTCCCGCAGCATTTTCTTTGCCATCAAAATTCGATAATGCTGTACATACTCCATCAGTGTATATCCTGTCTGTTTCTTAAACTCCCGGTTGATATGATCCTGGTTCAGATGCACCAATTCTTCAATCTTCTTTCGTGTAATCACTTCACTGTAATGGCTTTCCAGATACTTTTTAATCGTATTGACCGCATCTGCTATCTCCGGATCTGCTTCCGGTTTGTTTTTTGTTTTATACTCCTCCAGCTTTTCCACTGCTGAAGCAATTGTTTCTTCCAGTTCATCAAATGCAATCGGTTTCAGTAAATACCGGTAAACCCCAAGGGAAATTGCACTTCTCGCATAATTAAAATCCGGGTACCCAGTCAGAATAATATTGATAATTTCAGGATACATATCCTGAATCCATTGAATCAGACTCAGACCATTCTCTTTTGGCATTTCAATATCGCAGATCACAAGATCAATTTTGGAACTACTGATAATGTCCCGTGCAAGATCCGTATTGTAGGCCGTAAAAACCTTTTGAATTCCCTTCTTTTTCCAGTCAATTGCCTTCTCCATAATATGCAGCATGGCAATTTCATCATCTACCAGCAGCAGATTCATTTTTGCTCCCTTCTTTCTACTGTTTTTCTATTCTCGGCAGTAAAATGCGAATTTCACTATATCCCGGCTGACTTGTAATTTTTAATTCATACGCCTCCCCATAAAATTCACGGATACGTTCCTTCACATTCTGTATTCCGATATGTTCTCCTTCTTCTTCAATTGACTCATTCCGATTAATTTTATCAAGAATTTCTTTCTTAAATCCTAAACCATTATCTTCGATCAGAATCAGCAGATCATGCTCGCCTTCTCTTTTTACTGTCAGCTCGATTTCCAGATGCGGAACCAGCATAATATTATGTTTTACACTGTTTCCAACAAAAGTCTGAATCACCAGTGGAAGAATCATTTCATCCTCCATTTCCGGTTCTACGTTTACCTGAATTTCCAGCATATCTTTATAACGGCAGTGCTGAATTTCAACATAGCTTATCAGACATCGAAGTTCTTCTTTCAATGGTACAAAGGTTCCTTTCTGCCCCATCAGATAACGGAAATATGCAGCTGATACCCGGCAGAGTTTCTGAATTTCTTCAAAATCCTGAATCTGTGCCATTCCATGAATCAGATTTAAAATATTGGTATAAAAATGCGGCTGAATCTGCACCTGCAGGAAACGGCTTCGCGCCCTCTGCCGCTCCAGCTCTTTTTCATAAACATCAATTCTTAAAATCTGAATCTGATCTGCCATATGATTAAAGGTCTGATAGAGCTGTCCGATCTGAGATACATTTTCCCGCTCCGGCAGACGTACGTCCAAATCCCCGGTACTGTACTGCTCCATGGCTCTTCGAAGCTGTTCTAATGGCGCAAAGACTGTTTTTCCCTGCAGACCAATTGCCATCAGAATGCTGGCAATTGCAAGCATCATGACTCCCATTAGCAGAAGCGTTCCGAACGTTCCTCCCGGGTCCAGCATTCCTTCATCCATACTGACATAAATCTGTGCATTTGTATATTTCAGTGGATAAACACAAGTTGTACTAATTCCGCTTTTTCTTGTCCCCTGGTGTATTTTTACTTCTCCTGTCTCATTATCCCGCACTTCTACGCAAAGATCTTTTCGTTCTCCGACAAAACCAGATACAATTCTTTCCAAAGAAAATGCAGCTCCAATGTATCCATTTTCAGCCGAATAAATACGCGCCAGGTACTGATGTCCATCAAATTCCATAAAAATCCAGTTTTTCTCTGGTTCCTGATATTGGTTCGCGATATAAGAAATGATTTTCTCTTTAAACGCTCTCTGATAGGCATAAGTTGTCCCTTCCTCTGTGCTTACAAAATAAATATTTCGTTCCGGCACATAGACAAACAGCATCATTTCCCTTCCATACCGTTCTCCCATTTCGATCATGATTTTCTGCTGCTGTACTTTAGCAGTTTCCACCGTTAGCGGATCTTTCGAAATACACAGCTGCTGATAATATGGTGTTGAATCCGTTCCGCTCATCAGCAGAAGCGCTTTTGAAGTTGATGCAAATTTATCCTCCCAGAACTGGCCGTAGCTCTCTATCGTATTAGAAAATAGCCTCTCCGTCTTTCTTCTGTCTCTCTGAATCAGAAAAATACTTACAAGCTCAATAATGAGGACAGCTAAAATCATAACTGTCCCCATGATCCAGAGTGACTTGTAAATAACTGACTTGTCCTCTGTTTTTTTCATTTTCTTTTCCTCATGCAATCTTCTTTAACAAATCACCAGTTCACCATCAAACGCCTGCAGCGTGCAGGTATCTTCCATCTTTTTCTCCTGCAGCACCCCATATCCATTCTCTGGAAGCTCTATTTTCTGCTCCTTTCCCGTCAGATTCACATAAAAATACTGGTTTTCCGCTATTTTTCTTCCAATTACTCCCTGCGGTGTAACCACGGACTGCATACTTTTTTCCCTGCAGCATTCATCAAGAACCTCGCCTAAAAGTTCCGGCTCTGTTTCACAAAACAAATAATACGCCGCTCCTTTTCCATACCGATTTCTGGTTATAGCTGGAATCTGATGTGTCTCCTCACGCTGCAGGACTTCTGCATCTGTTGCTTCGATCTGCTCATAATAATCCACATCAATCCATTTTTCTCTCACTTTCAGAAGTTCTCTTCCGTTTGCCGGATTTCTGCGAAGCTTCTGCTCTTCTTTTTCAGAAACTTCCATACCTGCGGTTCTCTGATATCCAACAATTTCTATTCCAAATACATCAGTCAGGTTTCCTGGTCTCGACGTGTCAAATACCTGACCGGTTTCTTTTACCCATGCAGAATACCCTGTCATAATTGCCGTACCGCCATTTTTTACAAATTCCCGCACCGTGTTTTCCTGCTCGTGATCCATTACAATTTCACCCGGAATAATCAGAATCTGATATTGTTCTGTCATTTGATGCAAATCTACAACATTATAATCCAGGTTTCTCTCTTCCAGAATCCGATGCGCGATGGCAAGGTTGTTGCTGTATGGCATTCGATACTGCATTTTTGCATACGCAGCCATAAGCTCACTGTCATAACTGTAAGAAACAGCAATCTCTGGCTGCGGCAGATATGGAAATCCGTATTTTTCCAGCTTCCGAAAATCCGATGCAATCCACTGGTATTCCCGATAATTTTCATTCGGTCTTCCATCATGATTCAGCATACCGGTCAGATATTGTTCTTCGCCATTCAGCATGCTTCGCCAGGTCCATCCCAGCATCATCTGCATCCGATGCAGCAGACACCAGAACGCATACATTCTGTTCATCCCCATTGCCGCATGATGAATCCCGAAACCACCTGTCACAAATTCAATGCACCACATTGGTTTTCCAGTTTCAGCAATCCGTTTCATGTACCAGGAACCCGTTTTCCAGAATCCCATACTCTCCCTGTTTCCATAGCCAGGATAAAAACCGATGCCAGGATAGTCAACAAATCCAGATGCTGCCTTCAAATAATCAAATCCAAGCGTCTCATATTCTGCAAAATGGTTCGATGTATGAGCCTTTCCCGGCGCATTTTGTTCTACCGTTTCTGCCAGTTCCGTAATAAAATCTGCGATACCATCGGAAAAGAAGCGCCGCATATCCAGCCATGCCTCCGGTGCCCCGATTTCGTATTCATTTACCTGCATTGCAACGTCTTCGAAAGATGAAAGCTTTCGGCTCCAGCGCTGGGTTGCCCAGGCATGATTTAGTGCTTTTATTGTTTTATATTTCTTTTCCAGCCATTTCTGAAATCTCTTCTTCGACGCTTCAGAATAGGATGGATAGCCTGCTCCCAGCTCATTGCACAGTCCAAACGCAAACAGCGCCGGATGATTTTTATAACGGGAAACGATTTTTTCAGCAAACCGCAGTGCATACTTCTGATACTCTGGATCAGAAACATCGTCCATATATCGGCGCAGCGGTGCCTGTGGAGCTCCATTTTTTCCTCCTACATTGCATCCCGGGCAAAGTTTATGAACCCAGATCGGTGCCGGATGCATCGACACATCCAGTATTACATTCAATTTGTATTTTACGCATAACTCCATAACCTGATCAAACCATTCGAAGGTATAAACGCCATCCTCCGGCTCATAGCTGTCCCAGCACAGATGTCCCAGCCGTACCGTATCAAATCCAGCCTCTTTCATCAATTGAAAATCCTTTTCCCACCGCTCCTTCGGCCAATCATGCGGATGATAATTTGTCCCGATATATAAACTCATTTTATTCACTCCGTTTCTGTTTTTTCTTACCTCCATTTTGCAGCAAAATCATTAAAATTCCTATGACAATTACGACGTAAAATATAATTTTATCGAGTTTTTCCTGTTTTTCCATTTTTTCTTAGTCAATTATATTCTAAAGTTGTCTATTTTTCCACTCTTTCTCTGCTTTTTCTTTTTCGAATGCCCAACATCTTACTATGCTGGACAAATCTATTATAAAAGCAGAATTATCTTTATGAGGATTTGTTTTCCGCTAAAATAGGATAACAGCAAAAAAATCCACAGAGCCCTTATCCCCCTGTGGATTTTTCTATTTCTATTCTATTTTCTTCTCCACCCGGTACTTCTTCGGCGATATTCCATAGCGCTCTTTAAAAATCCGATGAAAATAACTCATGTTCTCATACCCGACCCGCTCGCCGATGTCTGCCACGGAAAGTCCTGTCGTTTCCAGCAGATACGCGGCCTGGGTGAGGCGTTTGTTCTGGACAAGTTCAGTGTAGTTTTTCCCGGTCAGGCGGCGGATCATGCGGCTTAAGGTGTAAAAATCGTAGTGCAGTTCTTCCGCCAGTTCCGAAAGACTGCCCTCCCGGTAATGTTCCTCGATATAGCGGTATACGCCGAGCAGCATCTCCTGTTCAAAATACTGCTCTCCCACCTGCACGCGTTCGGTGTAGTTCATGAGTTGCAGGAATAAAAGGCCCATCGTAATCTGATTGATGCTCCGCTTATTGCTCTGGTGATGTAAGAGCGTCCAGACGAGATTTTCGATCAGATTCTGCACCGGAAGGACATCCGCGATTCTGTAATGCAGATAACAGAGCGGTACCTCCCCGCTTTTCAGACAGCCGACGATAAAATCCTTTAACTGATTCTCCTCTGCCCCGATCATTCGCAGCGTCTGGTCAAAAAACTCCGGCAGAATCAGAAAGTTGACCGCGATATCGTCACGCCCTGCCGGTTCAATTTCCTGCACTGCATTCTGATTCAGAATCAGCAGCTCACCCGTTTTCAGCTCGATCCGGTCCCCGTTGATGGTGTGCACGGTGCTTCCCTGGCACATGTAGATCATCTCGACATAATTGTGGCTGTGCGCCGGAAAACGAATAAACCGCGTGTGCGGCCGAATATCAATCAATTTTCCCCGCTTCAGCAGCTTTCCCGCATCCATTACAAACTTCTGTCCGCTCGAATACCGCTCCTTTTCCACTTCCGTCTTGCCGTCCAGAATTGCCTGTTCCTCCTCGGTGATCCTGGACAGGTCTGCTATAATTTCCTGTTTCACGATGATTCCTCACATTTTTTCGTTTTTTCTGTCTTCTATTATATTCCATTCTGATACAGATAAGCAATGCACTTTTTATCCCCTGCCATGAAAAAAGACTCCGATGGATTTTCACTCCATCAGAGCCTTGTCACTCTTTTTTCTTATTCTTTTACAGCTCCCAGCATAATACCGTTGATAAAGTATTTCTGCAGGAACGGATATACCACCAGCATTGGGATCATCGCGATGAATACCTTTGCCGCATCCAAAGACTGATTGGACAGCTTGTCCATTTTTTCGATCTGATCCATCGAAAGATTTGTCGTCTGGATATTAACGACCATCTGCTTAATATAAGTCTGTAACGGATAATGCTGCTCGCCACTTGAAAGTACCAGCCCCTGAAAATATTCATTCCAGTAACCGACACTGGTAAAGAGAATTAGCGTCGCAAAAATCGGAATTGCACACGGAACAACAATACGGAACAAAACTGTCCAGACACCGGCACCGTCAATTTCTGCTGCTTCCATCAGTTCTTTTGGCAGGCTTCGATAAAAGTTAATCAACAAAATCAGATTAAAAACCGGAAGGCCTCCACAGAGAATCAGACCGATCATACTGTCGATCATACCGTAATTTACCATCGTAATATACCATGGAATCGTTCCACCGTTGAACAGCATGCAAAAAATAACGATCCACATAATCACATTTTTCGGATGATACTCATTTGCTGATTTAGACAACGGATAGGCAAAGATAGCAAGCACTACAATGGTAAAGACTGTTCCAAAAATCGTCCGCTCTGCAGAAATCAGGAAGGAACGAAAAAATTGCGTGTCTCCCATGATCTGCTGATAGGAAGCCAGGGAGAATCCAACCGGATAAAAACTTACCTTGCCCGAATTTGCCGCGGCCTTGTCGGAAACAGAAAGACAGAGTGTATACCACAGGGGATACAGACAGCTTAAGGAGAGCAGACTCATTAAAATGATGTTAAACACATTAAATATTTTACTTCCAAGACTTTTGCTTTGAATCATGATTTTGTCCCTCCTTAGAAAATCTTATAGTCTGCGGCTTTATATGCAATGATGTAGGAAATGACAATCAGGGTAAAGCTGATGACCGACTTAAACAGGCCTGCTGCTGTTGCCAGCGAGAACTGTACATTTAAAAGACCCATGCGGTAAACCCATGTATCAAGGATATCTCCTGTGGAGTAAACCAACGGACTGTACAGGTTGAATATCTGATCGAAGCCTGCGTTTAGTACATTTCCAAGTCCGAGAATACTTAATACAACGATCGTACTTGCAATACCTGGAATAGTGATATTCCATACCGCTTTCCAACGACTGCAGCCGTCAATTGCCGCTGCCTCATAGAGTTCCGGGCTGATCCCGGTGAGAGCTGCTAAATAAATAACGGCATTAAATCCAAACTCTTTCCATACATCCGAACCGATGACTAACTGGCGAAAGCAGCTCTCCTCTGAGAACCATATCTTTCCCCGGATTCCAAATACACCAAGGATGGAATTGATAACACCTTTATAGCCGAACATTTCCAGCAGAACACTTGCCAGAATAACCCAGGAAAGAAAGTGCGGCAGATAAACAATTGTCTGTACTGCTTTTTTAAATTTCACCTGACGGATTTCATTTAATAAAAGTGCAAATGCCAGTGGCACAATAATATTTAGAATCAATTTGGCAACTGCGATAACCAGCGTATTAAAAATGACTCGTTTACAGTCACTCATGGAAAATAAATATGTAAAATTTTCCATTCCTACAAAGTCTGAATGCCACAGTCCGGACATCGGACTGTAATCCTCAAATGCAATGACAATTCCGAACATTGGAACAATATTAAAGAAGAACAGCCAGACCATTCCTATCAGAATCATAATATGATAGTTCCAGATGGTTCTGGAATTTCTTGTTTTTTTCAGAACTCCCTTTTTCTTTGACGCAGAAGCTGCTTTCATACAGATCCTCCCTCCTGTCATTTCCGTATTTTCCTTTTGTTTCCGATGGACAGAACGTATTCTGTGAAAAAGGGGAAAGCTGACTGCTCTCCCCTTTTCGCAAAGCAGGTGATCTTTCAGTATCTGAAAATCACATTGAAACGGTCTGCCTTTTTCCTGTTTTAGTATTCTTCTACTTCTTCCAGAATTGTATCGCCGCCTTCAGACTTCCAGTTCTTCACGAACTCATCGTATGCGCTGATATCCGATTTTCCGGTGATGACTTTCATAACCATCTCATTTTCCATGGACTGCAGGTTTGCCCATTTTTTCTCCATGGTAGCTGTCTGGCTGAAGATGCAGCTTCTGACTTTGTTGTTTACTTCTGTCGTAGCGTACGGACGGTCGCCGACCAGCAAAGAATACATTCTCTGGAAGTTACCGAAGTTTTCAGTGCTGAAATCTTCGATAGAGAGCTGTTTGTCTTTTTCGTATCCAGGAACGGTATCCTTAATAACCGAAACATCGTTTGCCAGCAGTTTGTATGCACTGGATACACCTGCATAATCTTCCGGCTTGGTTTCGCCGTTTAATACTTTGATCAGTTCATGATAAGTGTATTCACACTCATCAGCCGGAGCCATCAGTGTTCTGACTGGCCAGAAGCTGAGCGGCTGCTCGGAAACATCAAATTTGCTCTCATCTCTCAACAGAACGTTGGCCATGATGATAACTGCTTTGGCAACATCTTCGGAAACATTTTTGTTGATGACACAGTAACCTGTTGTTGCAGATCCAAGTCTTACATTCCATTCACCGTCATCGGTGTAGATCGGATAGGTCTGCCAGTTTGCATCCGGCTCGTTACGGTATGCATCACCGATTCCATAACCGGAAACCCACCATGCGCCGAAGAACATACCAACTTTTCCGGCATTGATCTGCTCGATTGTGGAATCTCTTGTTCCCATCTCAGGATCAATATAGCCTTTTGCGTACCAGTCCGCCAGACGCTCCAGTGTACTTCTGGTTGCATCGGAGTCGGTTCCATATGTTACGTTTCCGTCATCATCTTTCAGGAACAGTCCCGGATATGCGCCGTTTGCGGTAAATACTGCGTCAAATCCGCCTGTTGTTGTGCCGGTATCCAGAAAACTGGTATAGCATTTTGTATTTTTATCCGGACCAGCCAGCGGAATGGTATCTTCGCCTGCCGGTTTTTTCTCCGCAAATACTTTGGCAATATTTTCTACATCGTCCAGAGTTTTCGGTGCATCGAGACCATACTCATCGAGCCAGTCCTGACGAACGTTTAATACCTGAACGCTTCCTGTTTCTACCTCAACTGCCGGGATTGCATACTGTCTGCCGTCCACGCTCGCTTCTGCGATAGCCTGTCCATCGGTCGAATCCATAACTTCTTTTACCTGATCAGACTGTACTTTCTGGAACAGATCGGTCAGATCGTATAACTGACCTGCTTTTGCGGCTTTCAGCATATACTCTCTCGATACCGTCATCGCATCCGGAAGGGTATTGCTTGCGATACAGAGCGCTACTTTCTGTGTGTAATCATTTCCAGATGCTGCGGTCCAGTCTACAACGATTTTGATGTTGAAGTTTTCCAGAAGATAGTCGGTGTACTGGTTATTATCCACGCTTAGTCCGTCCGGCAGAGTATCGGTTGCGCTGACACCCTGTCCTACGTGTACCTCGACAACTTCCGGGAATTTTTTGAACGCCAGATCCTCTCCATCTTCCTCAGAAGAATTATCAGCCGTTCTGGAAGATGCTGTGCTCTCAGATGATGCTTTACTGTCCGATGTGCCTCCTGTGCTGCCGCCGCTGCTTCCACATCCGGCCAGCATGCCTGCGGTCATCGCTGCTGTGAGTAAGATTGCAACAAGTTTTTTCCTTTTCATGTGTTTTCCCCTTTCCTCGTTCGTCATTTTGTTTCTTTCGTTTTCTTGTAAGTCTATTTTATGATACATTTTGACGAATTAAAACAGCCTTGTGTTCTATTTTTTACGAACATTTATACAAAACCAGGATCCATTTCATCCAAAAAGCAGACATTTGTTCTCTGTCCTTCAAACAAATGTCTGCTTTTTCGTTCCCACACTCCGGCATTCTGCTAAAACTCCTGCCGTTTTAACTGTTTTTTATATTCGGCAAAGCCAATACCCATACTCTGCTGAAACAGTTTTACAAAATATTTTTCATCATGATACCCGACAGCATCCGCCATCTGTTCTGCTGAAATCTGCGGATTTTCCCGCAGCAGACGGCAGGCCAGTGCAATCCGTTCTTTTCGGATATAACTGTTGACCGAATAGCCTGTGCATTTCTTGAAACAGACGGAAAAATAACTTCTCGACATTCCAACAGCATCTGCAATCTGCTCCGCTTTCACTTCAAAATCCACCAGATGATCTTCGATAAAAAGTACCGCTTTTAAAATCAATATCTCCGTAACAGCCTGTCCTTCTCCGTTCTGTACCCGCTGCCACAGATCCTGTCGTATTTTTTCTGTCAGTTTTTCCGGCTCCTGCAGATTTTCATATTCCTGCTCCTCCATGAAAATGCCAAAGGCATTCTGAATTTCCTGCAGCGTCTGCATTGTGTACCGGTATTCCTGTTTCTGACTGGTCGGAATTGCCTTCCTGAGATTACAGAGTTTCTGTGTTTCCTCTATATTATAAATCCAGGTCAGCGAAGCCGTCTCCTCCCAGAGTTTTCTCCATTGTTCCTTCTCTTCCTGATCTGCCACAGTCTCTGTCTTTTTCCGATTTATTCTTCCCCCCGCCTGCATCTGCTGCTCTTTTTCTTTCCGTTTTCGAATATGCTCCGCCGCACGCAGGAACACCTCACCGCATTCTTCCGGTTCAAGCTGAAGCTTCGAAATATAATCAATTACCCCGAGCCGCAATGCTTTCTGCACATACGTAAAATCCTCATGTGCGGAAAGCACAATATAGTCCATGGAAATTTCCCGCGCCCTGCACTCGCAGATAAACTCCAACCCGGAGAGCACCGGCATCGTCAGATCCACCACAGCCAGATCCACCGGATGTGTTTCAATAAACTGCAGTGCTAACGCTCCGTTCGCCACATCTCCGGCGACCTCCATTCCGTATTTTTCCCACGGAATCAGTGAAATCAGTCCCTTTCTTGCCAGCTTATCATCGTCAATCACCAATACCTGATACATTTGTTCCACCCCATTTTATCTTTTTCTCTTTTCCCTCTCGTAGTTCTTTTTTTATGCCGGAAGCACCGGAAAATGCAGGGTAACCTCCGTTCCTTTTCCCAGTTCACTCTCTATTTTGATCTCTGCTTCTTCTCCATAGAATGATTTCAGTGTCATCTGCACATAACGCAGACCGATCCCCTTTCGTTCGTCTTTTGCATTCTGCTCCATCTTCTCCGATATTTCAAAGCCCTTTCCATCGTCCCGGATTCGAATGGTAATTATCCCATCCTGTTCCGACGCTTCTACCCACAGGGTTCCAAATTCGTCCATATTATGGCAGACCGCATTTTCTGCAATCGGCTGCAGCAGAAAGCGGGCACACCGCGTATTCAGATACTCTCCCTCCGCAATATCAAATTCACTGGAAAAATCATGCGTCATCCGCTGTAGTTCCAGATAATACTGCAGGTATTTCAATTCGGTACGCAGTGTCGTGTTCTGCTCCGCCTTCCCAAGGGAATAACTCAAAATAAAGCCGAGATGCTTCACGTAATCATCGATCTCTTTCTGATGATTTGTCAGCGCCATCCAATGAATAGAATTCAGCGCATTCATCAGAAAATGCGGATTGATCTGATACATCAGCTTTTCCAGCTCCAGATCCGCTTTTTCTTTTTCCTTCCGCTGCTCACTCTCAATCAGCTCCTGAATCTGCGCTTTCATCTGATTGAACGTTGCAAAAAGCTGATTGTATTCCGCAAGCTGAACCGGTGTCTCTGCCTCAGAAAAATCTCCTTTTCCAAAATGGCGCATTTCTTTTTCCAGTACTTTGATCGGATGCGATACCAGCCAGATCTGTGAAATTGCGACTACAGCAAGAATGGCCAGTGAAATAAAAATCACGCTTCCTGTCAGCAGGGTCCATTGATAAATTTCGCTCTGGTATTCATAAGTTGGAAGCAGCAAAACCGTATAAAATCCATAGATATTCTTTTTGGCAACTCCCTCATATCCGTTCTGCTCTATTCTGCCATCCTCATCCAGTTCAAGGATATCTCCTTTTGCAAATACTTTCTCGCTGGAATACTCTACTTTCTTTTCCGGATTCAGCTGCAGCAGCACATATGGTATTTTTTCTAATTCGGAACGTTTCTGCAGCATCAGTGCTTCATCTGATTTTGCTTCTAAATAAATCCAGGCATCTGTGCCATCTGAAAATGATGTTCTGCGTCCCATTGAAACAACATTATCATTTCTCACACTGTTGTAGCTTTGATGAATGGAATGATATGTAACTTCTCCCGTATCAACCAGCTTCGACAGTGTTTCCGGCTGGAATGTCTCCTTCTTTGTGCTGTACGTGGAAAACAGAATCTCCGGTGTCATTTCCCGGCTCTCCCCCTGAATCAGATAAGCGCCCAGCATAACATCTTCCATCTCCCAGGTTGCGACATTCAGGGTCTGATAAAAGTCCTGATACTCCAGAATTTTATCATACTGCTCTTCTGCCGTTCGATAAGCATCATATTTTTCCCCGACCAGTCCATTCGATGTCATCGTCTGTGACAGACGCAGCAGCACATTGTACTCTGACTCAAAGCCCTGATTCACTTCCTCCAGTGTTGCTTTCAGCGATGTTTCCATTTTAGATTCCCGCATGGCTTTCATGGAAATCCGCGTGACAAAAATAATCAGCAGAAGACAGAGCAGACTGCTGCATGCAAATACCATTAAAACAATTTTCTTCAGGGAATATTCTTTTCTCTTTTTTGGCTTCCCCATTTTTTCTCCATCCCCCATCTGCACATTCGTTTTTAAACATTTTCTGCAAAATGAAACCTCATTAACACCATTTTAACAACCAATTGCTGTTCCGTCCAGTCACAAGTTGCTCTGATTTTCTCTTTTTTATGGTCTGTGTTTTTCAGAAATCATGTTTTACACTTTACAAACTTGTCTTCCTAAAGTATACTTGAAGCAGTTGATTTTTCATTATTTCAAGGAGGTTTTTCCATGGAACAGCAGACCTACACCATTCGTGAAATGTCCGAGCGTTTTGGACTTCCGGCCTCTACGCTTCGTTATTATGAGGAGATCGGGCTTTTGACAGATGTCATTCATACCGAAAGCAAGAAACGAATTTACACCCAGCAGCACATTAACTGCATGACCGCAATTCTCTGCTTCAAACGCACCGGGCTTCCGATTGCGGGGATTCAGGAGTTTTTCCGGCTTGAGAACGATATCCCGGGAAATATTGACCAGATGGTTGCCATTCTCAAGGAACATGAGCAGAATACACGCGAGAAAATCGAGCGCATGGAATCTGATCTCGAGCATATTCAGCAGAAAGTGCGGTATTACAGCGCGGTTCGCGATGCGATTAAAAATGGGGATGAAATGCCGTCGTGGGATTCCTGCGGCTGTGAGGAGAAGGCGCAGTAGATATCTCTCCAGGCTTTTCCGCCGCAGACACACACAAGTTTCAAAAGAGCAGGTAAGAAAAGGGACCAACATCCACTTTTCTTACCTGCTCTTCTTATTTTTTCTATCACCTTTTCCCTTCATACCCGGAATTTTTTCTGCATTTCCCGCATAAAATCTTTTCCGCGGAAAAAAAACAGCCCGATCAGATACAGCACACTAAGGCCCACGCAGATCACGGACGGCCAGGTAATGCGGACAGTTCCCGTCAGCCACAAAATCGCCGGAACGATTCCTGCTGCTCCGGACTGCATCAGATAAAAAAGATATTCACTGACCTCCATTTTGTACGCTCTTGCCAGAATCTGCATCGTCGCGCCATTCATAAGAACGGCGAGCGGAATTGCGAAATCGACAGACCAGCCGATCCAGCCCGTCGCATAATCCCACAGAATCGCACCGATCATAATAAAGATCAATTGCCACATACTGTTTTTGAGTGGATTTTTCCGTTTCTGATATCCCACCCGGATCAGAAGCCAGGCGCAGAACACACCCGCTGTCGCATAACCTGCCCACCACATCTGCGGCGTTGCAAGGAAATTCATCATCCAGCAGAGTACGACAGCCGCGATGCAGGTGAAAGAAAAAATTTTCAATCCCAGTTTGGCCGTCCCGTGCGGCTGTTCTTTCTGTCCCGGAAAATCATTTTCCTCCTGTTCACAGGCGATGCCCTCTTTCTGCAGCAGATGCATCAGGTTCCGTTCAATATTGGAATCAGCGATTTTAGATGTGATTCCAAGCACCATGCTGTCACCGTAGGAACAGGAACACATCTGTACTTTGTCGGTGCTGGTGAAAAATCCGAACCGCTCAATATATGTTTCATACTCCGGCGGCATCTGAATCCGGCCGATATTGGAATAGACGGTCGTAATGCTTCGTCCGCCGAGCGTCGTGCCCGCCATCAGCGCCAGATTTTTGATTTCCAGCGGCACGGCGCGCAGCACCGGATTCCGCTCAATCCGCACCAGATCGTTCATACGTGTGGAAATCTCCTGCTTCAGCGCCTCTTTCTGCATCGCGGCTCCCGTGATCTGCAGGGCATCCTCAAACGATGCCTCCGGCCCAAGATCACAGGCAATCTCGATCCAGCTCCAGAAATTCGTCATCGATGCGGATGGGAAAAAGTTGCGGAGATTGGCTGGAACCATCAGAGAAACCGGCTTTTTCAGCCTGCTTTTCGGGATTTCTTCATATACCGCATATACCAGCGCCGCCGCAAGGTACGCCGTCACCGACACGCCATGTGCTTTTGCGCACTTATGAACTGCTTCCGCGGAAAGCAGAATCTCAGTAATTTCCATCTCCTCCTGCTCCAGATACTCGCCTTTGATCTGGTATGCCGGGCGGCTTTTTTCTTTTTCATTTTTCTTTCCGGTGTAATACTGGGAAAAGCTGTCCTCCTCGAAATCTGTCTCTGTCAGCATGTCTTCGCTGACCTTTGAAAAGATTTCCTCGGGATGACACAAGATCAGATAATTGCTCACCAGTTCTTTCAGAAACAGCATCGCACCGGTGCCATCTGTCAGGGCATGGAATACTTCGAAATTGATTCGGGTTTTATAGTAAGAAACCTGGAAAAGAAGCGTTTTGTGGTCGGGTACGTAAATCTCACTGCACGGCGGACGCTTTTCCTCTTCTACTTTTGCTGGCAGATCGCGCTGCTCCAGATAAAACCAGAAAAGACCTTTCCGCAGTACCATGGAAAACACCGGGTAATGCTCCATTGTCTGCTCCAGCGCTTTCTGCAGCAGATCCGCCTGGATGTCCTCTTTCAGCTGGCAGTAAAACCGGAAGACTCTCGTATCCTTTTTTCCGGTGGCCGCCGGAAATGCCTGTGCCGCGTTGTCCAGCTTTCTCCAGCGCGAAGAATGTTCTTTCTTCATTTTCTATGCCTCCTTACGCCTTCCCGTGTGTCAATTGTTTCTTCACTGCTGCTATGTTTTCCAGTTCTTCGTCTGCATTTTTCTGCTGTTTTTCTTTCCTTAAAAATGCATTCATATACTGAAAACTTTCCTGCACATATAGGTGTTCAATGCCAAGCGCAAAATAGCCGTGCAATGCGCCCTTGATCCGATGATGTTCAACCAGATTGCCAGCCCTTTTCAGCTTTTTCGCATAATCCTCGCCCTCATCGCGCAGCGGATCGTACTGCGCCGTCAGTACCAGCGTGTCCGGCAGTCCCTGCAGATTTTCTGCCAGTACCGGTGCAAAGTACGGATTTTTGCGGTCTTCTTCGGTCCGCTGATACAGAATTACATAATCTTCCATTTTGACACTGGTCAGAAGGTATCCGGTTCCATTGGTTTTCACGGATTTGTACGGTGATTTCTCTGTGTAACAAGAATTCACCGCCGGATAAATCAAAATCTGTTTCCCCGGCAGCAGTTCTTTTTTGTCCCTCGCCATCAGGCAGACCGCAGCCGCAAGATTTCCTCCTGCGCTGTCGCCCATGATCGTGACATTTTCCGGCGTTACCTCCAGCAGAATCTCCCCGCGCAGCATTGCCTGGGCGGCGGCGTAGCAGTCTTCTAAGCCTGTCGGGAAACGATGCTCCGGTGCAAGACGGTATTCTACCGATACAACAATCTGCCCCGTCGACTGCGCCATGCGTGCGCAGACACGGTCGTATGTCTCCACACTCTCGGTTGTCCAGCCGCCGCCATGGAAGAACAGAATCGCTTCTTTTGCACCATGCTCCTCCATTTTTTCATCCGGGAAGAACAGCCGAATCGGAACCTTGTAGTCCCCATTATATATTTCCATATCCAATTTTCGCAGAAAAATACGGATCGGATCCAGCTTCTTGATATCGGCAAGCCGACGGGCGGATTCTACTTCAATTCCGCCGTAGGACAATACATTTAAAATGGCTTTGACTGCTTTTTTCATTCACTCTCTCCTCTGTTGCTATTTTTCTGCTTCTGTTTTTCGTCTAGTTGCAATGTACTGCTTCAAAAATTCATACATCTGCTCATCGGTCGGTGGGCAGCCTTTCAGATTGTATTTAAACCCTGAAGTACAACTTCCCACACCAAGCGCCCCGCTCTTTCCCCGGTATCCCTGCCCGATGCAGATTTTTTCTTGGAGTTCCTGCAGCAGTCCTTCCTCCTTCAGCCGGTCGAGCGCCGGGATCAGATAGCCGTAGCAGGCACTGCAGGACTCAACTTCCTCTACGGCATCCTGCAGTTCCACGATCTTCCGTTTTTCCGGAATCACTCTTTTTTCACCAATTTCGCCAATTTGGCGGATTGAAAGCCGTGTGAGATCAGCGCTGCCCACGCCCAACTCTTCTGCCATTTTGACATACGGGACATCTTCTGGCTTATAATGCAGTTCCGCGCAGACATATGCATCGATCAACACCGGATCTAACCCAGCGAAAAGGCGATTCATAATAAACGGATTACCGCCATCCTCAAAGTCAAGGTCTCCGCAGATATTATCCACCAAAATAAAATCCTGATGAATCCCCAGCCCCAGATGCGCAATTGGCCGATGAAGTCCCATGGCATGAAAATGACGTTTTTCTTTATTCGGCAAGAGACCTTTCATATTTTTCAGTGCGCAGGTAATTTTAGTCTGGCAATGGCCTTTCATGACCGGGACATTGATCATAAAATCCACCTTTTTCGCACATTCGCAAATCTGAAGTTCCATATCACCACACTGCACTGGCATGCTTTTTTCCTTCTGCGCATCGATAAGCGGAACGCCGTACTGTTCCGAAAGCATACGGTATCCACAGACCTCAAACGATTCCTCTGTCTTATCCCCGACCCAGGAACCTTCCATGATTTGAAGGTTAGTAAATCCGTTTTCCTGAAGATATTCGATGATCCCCGCAACCACCTCCGGATGTGTCGTCCCTCCAAACTCCGCCGGGACAGGTGCTACCAAATTTGGCTTAATACCGATGAGACTGACCTTCGAAGGAATGAGCGTAGCTAAGGCACATTTGTTCAAAAGCTGTTTTGTCATTTCTTTATATTCCATTCCCTGTATCTGGATAATTTCGTTTTTATTCATTTAGTATTGCGGCCCCTTTATTCTGATTTGATTTTTTCTGACATTCGATATTCTTTAGTATATAATAGTTACTGATTTCTTTCAACTCATCCAAAAACAAAATCATTTCCTGTGAACTGTAACCATTCCCGTCAGCTCCAGCTTCATAGAAAATTAAGCACTGTATGCTTGTAAGATTTCCAATCGCATTGTATAATAAATGGAAAACGGTACACAGAAAAAGTACCTCATCAGAAAGGAACTGTCATGAGTTTTGAAGATGATTTAAAGGATGTCGGCGACAGTATTGGAAAGCTTGTGGATAACGCTGTAAATTCTCAGGATTTTCAGGAATTAAACCGGAAGATTTCAGACACCATCAACCAGTTTGTCTACCCAAACCGGAAGGGACCATTCCGTGCAAATGGCACACAGGAGCCGTCCCGCGGCTATTCCGCAGATACTTCCTACAGCAGCCAGCATTCTTCCCATAATAATACAGCGCAGCAGACCGGACCGCATCACTATTCCTACGGGCCGGGAGGCACGATGCCGGGTAAGAGCGCGAACCCGGTTCCCAAACCTTCCCATACCTGGCAGCCCTCCCAGAATACGGAATGGAACAGCCGCATACAAGAACGCCGTGTACTGCGCGAGCGCTTTATGCCATCCACCGATCTTGCACTTGTCGGCGGATTTCAGACGGCCGCCGGCTGGGGTGTCACCGGACTGTTCGGCTGCTGCACAGCGCTTAGTCTGTATTCCTTATTTGCAGGTCCAGACAACAGCGCGCTGATTCCTTCTCTTATTTTTGCCGCATTTACCATCGGCGGCGGCATTCTTCTGAAAAAGGGAAGTAAAAACCGGCGTCTGGTCCGCCATTTCCGCCAGATCTGTACGCTGCTCGGCACAAAGGAATATATTTCCACGAAAGAACTCTGCGACAGTATGCACTGTGAGAAAGGTGAGCTTCTGACCGATATTACGACCATGATTGATAAATCCATGCTGCGCCAGGGCCACCTCGACGAGAATGGTACCTGTCTGATGGTAACAAATGACTGCTACGACCAGTACCGCGCAATGCTCGCCAGCCAGAAGGAACAGCAGATTGCTGAGCAGAAAGCACGTGAACAGCTGGAGGCCTCCGGTGTAACGCCGGAATACCAGCAGATGCTGGAAGAATGTGAATCTTATATTCAGAAGATCCATCAGTGCAACCTGGATCTGCCGGGTGAAGTCATCACAGCCAAGCTGAGCCGTCTCGAAACGGTTGTTACCCGGATTCTCGAGGAGGCAAAAAAGCGCCCAAAAGAAGCCGCCGCCCTGCGGAAATTTATGGATTACTATATGCCGACAACCTGGAAGCTGCTCGACGCTTACCGTTCCTTTGAGAACGAACCAATTCAAAGCGACAATATCCTCCGAACCAAGAAGGAAATCGAGGACACACTGGATACCATCAATGCCGCATTCGAAAAGCTGCTTGATGATCTGTTCCAGACAACGGCATGGGATATTTCTTCTGATATCTCTGTTCTGCAGACGATGCTGGCGCAGGAGGGACTGACAAATCAGGCAGGTCCGTCAAAGCAGGATATTGAGCCGCTTCACATGTAACTATTCAAAGCTATACAATGGAAATCAAATCACCGGTTACGTTTCCGTACCGAAGAAAAGGAGAATAGAAAACATGAATGATTTTGTAAAGGACACCACTGAAATTCCAAGCTTAAGTTTCGGCGCTCCGGAGCCGGAACCGGAACTTCCGGTACAGCAGCCGGAAGAAAAGAAAGAGGTCATGGATGATTCTGTTCTGTCCGACGAACAGAAAGCCATGGTGGATGCCTTTGTTTCCCAGATTGATCTTGCCAATACAAACGGCATTCTGCAGTACGGTGCCGGTGCACAGAAGAAAATGGCAGACTTTTCCGAGAAAACGCTGGAGAACGTCAGAAGCAAAGATCTCGGGGAAATCGGCGATCTGCTCACCTCTGTTGTGACAGAGCTGAAAACGTTTGACGCAGAAGAAGAAAAGGGACCATTCTCTTTCTTTAAGAAAAGCACGAACAAAATCAATGCAATGAAAGCGAAGTATGACAAGGCAGAGGTGAATGTCAATAAAATCTGTGACGTGCTCGACGGCCACCAGCGGCAGCTTCTGAAAGACATTGCCATTCTGGATCAGATGTATGCACAGAACCTGAATTATTTTAAAGAGCTGACCATGTACATTCTCGCAGGAAAGAAAAAGCTGGAGCTGGTACGTTCCACAGAACTCCGTGATCTGCAGAATAAAGCGCAGATGACCGGAAAGGCCGAAGATGCACAGGCTGCCAAGGATCTCGAAGATCTCTGCAACCGATTTGAGAAGAAACTGTATGATCTGGAACTGACCCGTATGGTTTCGATCCAGACAGCGCCGCAGATCCGCATGATTCAGAACAGCGATTCTGTAATGGCCGAAAAGATCCAATCCACACTCGTCAACACCATTCCGCTCTGGAAAAACCAGATGATCATTGCACTCGGCGTTCATCACTCGACTGAGGCTGCCAAAGCACAGCGCCAGGTTTCGGATATGACAAATGAGCTTCTGAAAAAGAATGCGGAGAATCTGAAGATGGCAACGATCGAGACTGCAAAAGAATCTGAGCGCGGTATCGTCGATATGGAAACCTTAAAACAGACGAACCAGAGCCTGATCTCTACCCTCGATGAAGTGATGAAGATTCAGGAGGACGGCCGCCAGAAACGTGCCGCCGCTGAAGTTGAGCTGGTACAGCTCGAAAATGATATTAAGAAAAAAATGCTGGAGCTTTCTGCAGGCGGACAGCACTGATACTTTTTGTATCCTATATAAAAAAACGGAGAAGCCGCTTTTTCTGTGGTTTCTCCGTTTTTTACGTCCTGTCTTACCCTTATCTCGGGCGTTCTGCCTTTTCATTCTTTCTTCGGTATTCCGTGAAATAAAATTCAATATCAAAGCAGGTCTGCTCATCGCCCTCTTCTACCATCTCCCAATCCGGTGATTCGTCAAGATCCTCAAAGAAGGTATCCGCCTGATACGTCATGTCAATTCGTGTGACGTATGCCGTATCACAGTATGGGAGAAGCTGACGGTAAATTTCTCCGCCGCCCGCAACATAAATATCGTCGTCCTCATACGGCTTTAACACTTCCATCAGCTCTTTGATACTGTGGACAACGGTTGCGCCGCGGACAGTCCATTCCGGATCACGGCTTAAAATAATATTCGTTCTGCCTTTTAACGGCTGGCCTGCCGGGAGTGTAGCAAGTGTCTTTCTTCCCATCACGACAACGTGTCCCATCGTAGTTTCACGGAAGAACCGCAGATCAGACGGAATACTTACCAGCAGCCGTCCCTGATATCCCAGACCCCATTTGCGGTCCGCACTTAAAATTGCTTTCATTTTGTTTCCTCTTTCTGTGTTATTTTCTCATCCATACTGCCGGAACGGAACCCTTCCAGATCCATCGTCAGGTAAGAAAAGCCGAGCTTTTTCAGATATGCAATCATTTCTTCTCTCTTCTCAAGCACTTCCCCCATACGCTCCGGTGAGATTTCAAGACGCACCACATCGCCATGTACACGCAGACGGAGATTCTCTTCCGCACCGAACAGCGTATGAAGCCATGCTTCGCCGTCCGCAATCCGATCCAGAACGTCATAGTTAATTTCTGCCCCGTAGGGAAGGCGTGTCGCCATACATGGAGTGGATGGACGGTGTGCTACGGAAACGCCGTACTTTGCAGCAAGTGCTTTTACCTCTGTTTTTGTCACATGACACGCTGCAAGCGGGCTGATGACACCATATTCTCTCAGCGCTTTTCGCCCCGGCCGGTAGACATGAAGGTCATCCTCATTTGTTCCGTCGAGTACCTGGGTGACACCGTGATCGCGGGCAAATTCCAGAAGTTTCCCAAATAGATAGTGCTTACAGAGATAGCAGCGGTTTTCCGGATTGTAACGGATTGCCTCCTGCTCCAGCTCATCAACAAAAAGGACCTCATGAACAGCGCCAACCTCCTTTGCTACTCTTGTCGCTGTCTCCAGGTCGCAGGGCGGATGCAGCCGTGTCTGAAAGGTTACTGCATAAACCTTTGTTCCATATTTTGCAGATGCATCCATGACAAGCTTCAGCAGCAGACTGCTGTCCACACCGCCGGAGAATGCCAGACAGAGATCCTGTTTTGCAATCTCGTCAAGTTGGGTAAGCAATGCTTTTTCCTTATTCTGCATATCTGTTTTCTGTTCTGTCCGGTTCTTTTTCTTTTCCTGTAATTCCATCGTATCTGTCTTCCTTTCCTGTAAAATGGCCGATGTCTTCTTATCAGAAAATCCATCGGCGGCACTGCTGCCCCGATGGATTTTCTCATACAGGTATTCCTGTTCTATTTTTTATCGATATGTCGGATCGCTTCCGAAAGCACCGCCTGTCCAGGTATAACGGGTCGGGTTTGTCAGCGGATAATCCAGATTGTCGCCAATGCGGACCGTTGTTCCGCTGCTGACGTTATCATAAATCCATTTTGCATCGATTGCAGTCAGTCTGACACAACCATGTGACATCGGTGATCCCAGGGAATTGAAGTCTACGGCAGAGATCATATTCAGATCCGGTGTGCTGCTTGCTACGCCATGGAAGTAAACAGCGTCATAAATCTGTGATACATATGGTGCCCAGCACACATAATCTTCACCTCTCATTTGCTTCTTTTTCAACTGCCAGCCGATTTTATATGTTCCTGCTGCAGTGTAACTGATTGGATTTCCTACGGAGCAGATCATTGATTTGATCGGGGTATCGTAAGAACCGGTTGCACTGTTATAGCCGTAAATGGTGACACGTCCGCGGGTTCTGTCTACTGTGATGTATTTGGATGACGGATTGAAGATGCTTGTCACATCCTCCATCAAAGAACCGTCTGCTTTGCGGTAACGGCGGTATTTTCCGATGTACTCCCATCCTTCCGTGATTCTGCGTCCGGAAGCATCGAATTTGTACTGTTTTCCATTGATCGTAGCGGTGCAGTTCTGATATCTTCCGCCCCAGCTGCGGAAATAATACTGAGAACCGTTCAGTGTCAGCCACTGATCATGGTACATGCCGCCCCAGCTCTTGAAGTAGTACCAGTTCTTATCATGAAGAATCCACTCGTCATGTGCCATGCCGCCCCAGCTCTTCATGTAATAATAGTTACCGTCATGGTAAACCCAGCCGGTCAGCATTTTTCCATCTTTATCCAGATAATAATAATTTTTATCATAGAGGAACCAGCCTTTTTGCGTCCGTTTGGTTCCATCTGCATTAAACCAGTACCAGGTATCGCCGGACTTGCCCCATTCGTTTTTATACATACCACCCCAGCTCTTGAAGTAGTATTTTCCATCGAGCCATTCATTGGCAAGCATGGTTCCATCGGATTTCAGATAATACTTATTTCCTTTGTAGGTCAGCCAGCCGCTGGTATATTTCTTTCCATTTCCGTCAAAATAATACCATACATTGTTGACTTTTGCCCATGCGTTTTTGTAGGCCGCACCCCAGCTGCGGAAGTAATAGGTGTTATCCAGCCACTCATTAAAAGCCATTTTTCCATCGGCTTTCAGATAATAGCTGTTTCCATTGTAATCCAGCCAGGAATTCGTCAGCAGTTTTCCGCCGTCTGCAGTTGCCCAGTACCAGATTGTCTGCGTGCTGGTTTTAATTTTTTTCCATCCTGTTGTCGTCGAAACGGCTCCGTCAGCACCAACGTAATAATAATTTCCATTATAGCTTCCAACATCGTTGACACACATGCCGCCCCAGCTCTTGAAGAGATACATGGTTCCGTTCACATTCAGCGCGTTGTCTTCCATATGACCGTCTTCATGGAGATAATATTTATTTCCATCGTAATTGAACCAGCCTGTCCGTACGCCGCCCCAGCTGCAGAAGCTGTACCATTTTCCATCAATCTGTGCCCAGCCGGATTTATTTTTCTGATTACCGGTTTCCATCTCGAAACTTCCATCTTTCAAATTTCCGTTTGCATCAAAGGAAGCTGGTTTCATATAGTAGATTGCTGTATCTACCTTTTGCCATCCTGAAAGAAGTTCCCCTGTTTCCGCATCCACTAAGTACCAGTTAGAGCCAACCGTCAACCAGCTTACCGTACGATCTCCCTGCTGATACGCATTGTGATTTCCAAGAGATACAGTGCTGTCTTCTGCATTCAGATAATAGGTATGCGTTACATTGTTTTCATCAACAACAGTCTGGAAACCTGCCTCTTTTACGCGGGTTCCATCATTGCCAAACAGATATGTTACATCTCCTACTTTCTGAGTTGTGCTCCAGACTGCATAGCCTTCTTCATCGGCATAGTAATCATCCACACTGCCATCCTCAAATTTGATGGTAACAAGTTCATTTTTTTTCAGTTCCGGTGCAAATACTTTTCCTTCACAAATACCCTGCTGTCTCGAACCAAGTTCATCTTTTGCAGGATCTTCCCCTTCTGTCTCAAAGTAGTAGATTCCGGTTTTTCCATCTTCATCCGTCAGCTCTACTTCACCGGTCAGCATATAGCCATTTTCGTCAAACGCATAATCGACGCCGTCGATTTCTATTGGTCCGGTAGCAGCTACCACCTTATTATTCTCATCCAGAACTCCGTACTGAAACTGTTTCTTTCCATCTTTTTCAACGCTGTTCCAGCCTTCCTTCAGATTACTTACTTCCGGAGCCGGAGTTGCGCTCGGCGTCGGTGTCTCGGAAGGGGTCTCAGTTGGTGTTACGGTTGGTGTTGCGGTCGGTGCCTCGGTTGGAGCCGGAGTCTCACTCGGTGTAACCTCTGGGGTCTCAGTTGGCGCCGGAGTCGGAGTCGTTTCTTCGTCTTCGGCCTGAGCTACAGTATCACTTTCCGAATTTACCGGTAATGGACTGGTTTCTGTAGAAGCTGCATATGCACCGGCTGGTGTAACACTTACCATGACGCCAAGTACGGCTGCGGCCAGAAACTTTCTTTTCATTCTTATTCATCCTCCCATTTTTTTACTCTTATACAATTTATAGCTTACTACATTTTTCCATCTATTTCAAGTTATCCGCCGGTAAAATACCTTACAAATTTCTTATGGTTTTTTCCTGTTTTTCGGGCAGAAAAAACCTCCTGACCCCGGTTTTCTGACCGGAAACAGAAGGCTTTTTACTGTTCTTTTATTCGTTTACCGTGGTAGATCCATAGATCTCTGTCTGAAGTCTCGAGATGGTTGCTGCGAAGTCCGGAACAAGCATCTCACCCTTGCTGGAGTACAAGTCGTCGTACGGTACACGGCTCTGTACAATCTCGTAGGACAGAATTGTCGGCAGCTCTCCGATCAATGTCATCAATGTAGACTGATCAATGTTATGGGTAACACTTGGAAGAATGGTATCCGCCAGTGCACTCAGTTCTGTTACGCTTGACGATTTCATTTTCTGCATCATCTTGCTTAAAACCTCTCGCTGACGCTCCGTTCTCTGATAATCAGAATTTCCAACGTAACGGATTCTTGCATATGCAACTGCCTGATAGCCATCCACATGCTGCTCTCCGCCTGCTGTATACTGATGGGCGGAAGCATCCACATTACGGAGTCTGCACATTTCATCAACATATTGGTTCGCTACACGGATTTCATCATCGCTCGGCGAAAGCTCGATTCCGCCGATGGCATCGATAATGTCAATCATGGAATCGAAGTCAACACTTGCATAATTGTCAATCGGCAGTTTGTAGTTGTCCTCGATGGTTCGTACAACCAGCGGACCGCCGCCATATGCGCAGGCTGCATTCAGTTTTTTCACACCGACATCCGGGATATTTGCATACAGGTCACGCATAAAGGATGTCATGTGGATCTGTTTTGTATCTTTATTGATGGACATCAGAATCATGGAATCGGAGTTTCCATACCACGTTTTGTCACGACGGTCAACACCGATCAGCAGAATGTTGTACACGTTATTGTTGTTTGGAAGTTCAATGTCCTGTGTCTCATTTAAAATCTCAGACTGCAGGGCATCCGTCTCCTCATCAGTCAACCCGGTACTTTCTGTCTCAACCTCTGTGGATTTATTGATCGTGATTTTATCATCGCTTACGTAGTTACTCTTGCTGTAATAGTGATTGATTACAGCATAGACACCGACGAGCACAACCAGTACAACTACGAGAAGGATGGTGAGCACATTAACCCAGCCGAATTTCTTCTTTTTCTTTCCTGAGGAATGGCGTCTTTCCGGGATTTCATCCTCGTCATCATATTCTTTTCTCATAACGACCTCTTTCATTTTCTTATTTTCCGGTATTTTCCAGCCGGATATCGTTTATAATATAGTCAAAAAACGGACTGCTGTCAAGTGTGCAGTCCGTTTTGATTGATTTCCGTTTGCAGTTCTTTTTCCTACCGCTGCATTTTCTCCCACTGGTTCAGTGCAGCCTCAATGACTTTGTCCATATCGTAATACTTGTATTCTCCAAGTCTTCCGCCAAAGATAATCTTCTCTTCTTTTTCCGCAAGTGCGGCATATTTCTGATAAAGTTCCTGGTTTCTGGCATCATTCACCGGGTAGTACGGCTCCATCCCCTCTTTCCAGTCGGTGGAATACTCTCTGGAAATGACGGTCTTTTTCTGGGTTCCGAATTCGAAATGCTTGTGTTCGATCACACGCGTATACGGTGTCTCCCGATCGGTGTAGTTTACTACAGCTACGCCCTGATAATTGTCGGTATCCAGCACTTCTGTTTCAAAGCGCACCGTACGGTATTCCAGCTTGCCAAGTGCATAATCGTAAAACGCATCAATCGCTCCGGTGTAAATCACCGTCTCACCCATCGCCAGGTACTTTTCTTTATCTTCCAGAAAATCAACACCTGTCTGTACATCCGCTTTTTCAAAAAGCCGCTCTGTCAGAACGTTATAGCCTCCAATCGGAATTCCCTGATAAAGGTCATTGAAATAGTTGTTGTCATACGTAAAGCGCACCGGAAGCCGTTTGATGATAAAGCTCGGCAGCTCACTGCAATCTCTTCCCCACTGCTTTTCTGTATAACCCTTAACCAGCTTTTCATAAATATCTTTTCCAACCAGTTTGATCGCCTGCTCTTCCAGATTTTTCGGCTCTCCCGGAACAGCTTTTCTCTGCTCTTCGATGATTGTTTTCGCCTCTTCCGGTGTGCGGATTCCCCACATTTTACTGAAGGTATTCATATTGAACGGCATATTATAAATTTCGCCTTTGTAGTTGGCAATCGGCGAGTTTGTATAACGGTTGAATTCTGCCAGCGAATTGACAAACTGCCACACCTCTTTATTCGAAGTATGGAAAATATGCGCTCCATACTTGTGTACATGAATTCCCTCGATTTCTTCGCAGTAAATATTTCCGCCTGTATGATCTCTTCGTTCCAGTACAAGACAGCTTTTCCCTGCCTGACCGGCAAGATAAGCAATCACTCCGGAATACAGACCGGCGCCAACCAGAACATAATCATATTTCTTCATTGTTCTTTCTCCTTACAGTTCTTCCCCAAGTCCCGTCCGGATGGAATTGACAAGGAACTGCAGAGCTTCCTCCTCGTCCTCTCCCTCGCAGAACAGCTCAATTTCGTCTCCGCATTTGACGCATGCGCCAAGGACGCTTAAGACGCTCTTTGCATTTGCTGTATTTCCATCTCCGTAGTGGAATGTAATAGATGATTTAAACTGCATCGCCTGTTTGCACAGGGTTCCGGCCGGGCGAAGATGAAGGCCGGTTGGATTTTTCACGGTCACTTTTCCGCTTACCATTGGTTTCCCTCCTAATTTGTTCCTGTCGTTTTATTTGCTACTGCTTTTTCTTTGATATGAATCGTTGTCTTGACACTGTCTACGAGCTCATAGCCATCCGGCAGTGTGATTTTTACCGGTACCTCGTAATCCCCGACACCCATTCCATTCAGATCTATGGATGCGTTGATCTGGGAAGTATCTAATTTGGCCAGATTTTTGTCCGATGCTTTAATGCGGATTGCAAGCTGTGTCTGATCATACAGAACGGTATAAGTGGACTGAAGATTGCCCGTCTCGATCTGATCGACATCAAGTTCAAATTCCCTGCTCTCATTCGGCATAACCGTTACGTGAACGGTAACGGATGCAGACGAACTGGAAGATACTTTCAGATCTGTCACATCGGCGAGAACATCGCTTAAGTCAACCGTCGTCTCCACATCGGAGCGCTGTCCTGCAACGGAGGTATAGTCTTCCGGAATTTCAATCGTATTGCCTTCATCCGCCAGCTTTGCAAGTGCCTCCTCGGATCCGGCAACGGTGATTTCCTCCGGTGTGGTATAGATATTTTTAATCTGATAGCCGTCTGCCGGAGTTCCGCTGTACAGTGCACTCAGCTTAATACCGGATACACGGCGCCACAGTTCAATATCCACATCCACCTGCGGGGAGCCGCTGTCGAAATTCAAAAATTCCATCTGGGATTCCGGCATCTCATCCTGGTTTTTATCAATAATCATCAGATCCGCCGTGACGGTTCCGGAATTCCGCATATTGGTTACATCTACTTTTGCCACCACACTGCTGATCTTATTGATCAGGGACGTCGGGCCGGAAATGGTGATGCTCTCCGGATCGGAAGTCATCGTTCCCACTTCGTAATCTTTTGCCGGTTTCGTATTTCCTGCGTCAATTGTGATCGGGAATTTTTCGCTGTCCACATCCTCGATTTCCACAGGGATCGTTGCTGTCACTGTGCTCAGTTTTTCCTGTTTTACCATGGAGCACGCTGCCTTGATCGGCACATAAACCGGGTTTGTATCCATCGTCACAATCTGGGTCAGATCGGCCGTGACAGTGATATCCGATGCTTTCAGCCGGCTGACAACCGAGTTGTTGTCCGTGACAGTAACCGTGACCGTCTGGTATTCCTCCGCAATCTGGTATGTTTTCTTTCCGGCTGCGATGTAGGCTTCATTGGTCACCTGCACGGGGACATCAAAGCGCTCTTTCACAATCGGGTCATTCACACTGACCACAACGTACCAGATTACAATGGCAATCAGGATAGAAAGAATTTTCAAAGGGAGATTGTTCAGAAGCTTTTTCAGAATTTTCTTTTTCATTTCTTCTCTCCCTCCACTTTCTGACGCATTCCACGGATATGCCATCCTTTCTTCTCTTCCGGTTTTTTCGCGAGCTTCTGGATTTTGTGAAGCTGCTCCCGAAGGTCGCTCGGTGTTACTGCCGTGTGGAGTTCTCCGCCGGAAGCATACGACACATTTCCGGTTTCCTCGGAGACAATAATCGTAAAGGAATCCGTCACCTCACTGATGCCGACACCTGCACGGTGGCGTGTTCCAAGATTCTTGTTCAGATCCATGTTGTCGGACAGCGGCAGGTAACATGTTGCTGCCGTGACACGGTTGTTCCGTACAATCACGGCTCCGTCGTGCAGCGGCGTATTGTGTTCGAAAATATTGATCAGCAGCTGGCTGGTCAGAACGCCGTCAATCGGGATTCCGGTCTTTTCATATTCCTCCAGGGTGATAGTCTTTTCGATGACGATCAGCGCTCCGGTCTTTACTTCTCCCATTTCAAAACTGGCCCTTACCAGTTCATTGATGGTTTTGTCACTGAACCGTTCATTTTCCTCCTGGCCGCTCGCAAAAGAAATGGCAGACAGCGGATTCTTTTCTCCAATCTGCTCGACCACTCTTCGAAGCTCCGGCTGAAAGATAATTACAACCGCTGTGATCGCCGCCCCGCCGATGTTTCCGAACAGCCACAGAATCGTCTGCATTTTCAGCACGTTTGCAATGATGACAAAGACACCAATCAGAAAAATACCTTTCATCAGCGTATAGGCCTTTGTATTCTGCAGCCAGCGGATCAGGTGATAGACGAAAAATGCAATGAGCAGAATCTGCACAATATCAATCAGTTCAATTTGTTTTGGCAGCCCGTAGTCTGCCGTTCTTGTGACAATCCAGTTCCACACGCCACGCACACTGTCACTTCCTTTCTTTTCCCCCGGCCGGTTTTCTTCTGATTTTCAAAATTCTTTTAAAGATCCTTTAAGGTGTCCTCCAGCATGCTCTTATAATCCACATCCTGATAATCGCCCTCGTCCAGCGGCGGAATTTCTTCTTCCTGAATTTCTTCTGTTTCGTTTATTTCTTCTGTTTCGTTTATTTCTTCTATTTCTTCTTTTTCCTCGATCTCATCAAGATCCCTGCTGTTCCCGGATTCTTCTGTATGTCCAAGATTTGCCAGAGCATCGAGTTCCTCGTCTGTCAGATCCGGTTCTTTTTTCTTTTCATTCCGAATATAAGTCACACAGCGCTGTGCCTTTGTCACATTGAATTTTGGAACGGCTTTTACGTAGTAATAATAATCGTCGTCATCATATTCCAGGTATTCTGTCCGGGTGTAGTCTGCACCGAACAGGAAAAACTCCAGAACAAATCCAACCAGACAGCCGGCCGCCGCCCCGATCAGAACCATCGGGAGTGCAATCTGTACATCCAGTGCCAGGCTTCCGGCAATCATAATAACCGCATAGGCAACCGAACCTGCCACAATGGAAATCTGCCATGCATAGTCCGCACTGCTGTGGCGGATTGCATTGACAAGAAGTACGGTCAGTGCGCAGGCGATCAGAACCAGCAGCATTTCCTCATTGCGGAAGAGGCCGTTGAAAAATTCCTGTACGACTGCCGTGATCTCCGGTGCTTCCGCCGCATGAAGCAGCGGCTCCATTTTTCCGTGAATCATGTCGCACATATAGTAGACAACGACACCGCAGGCTGCTGAAAATGCAGAGAGCGGCGTGCCGGCAAGACCATAGGCAACCGGAACGGCAGATGGCACGTGAAGCCAGAATGCGAGCGGTGTCAAAAGGAGTGCCGGCGCATCCTTCGGCACAAAGCGAAGATATAGAAACCAGAGCACCAGCAGAACCAGCGCCGCAAGACCCGCGACTACCATGTGAAGTGCAAAGCAGTGGCCGATGATCACCAGCATTGCAAGGAAAACCATTCCATTCAATGGCAGGATGGCGCAGATCAGTGACAGAATCAATACCACATACATGCTGTTCAGCATCTTCAGATAGCCGAGATTGGAATTAATACCACGAAATACAGCAAGAGCGAGCAGAAATTTCACAATCGGAAGTACGATTCCGCTGCAGGAGCCGTAAAACTCTTTTAATTTTTCTTTCAGTTCAATCAATACTGTCATGTTTCCTTCCTCCTGCGCCCGGATTTCTTCCCGCTTTTTTCCTGTTCCTCATACATGTTCTGCAGGTCATCCAGCTCTTTTCCATACCATTTCAGCTTTTTCTGTGCTCCCTGGTAACGGATCGTGCTGATCACATACACGGCAATGGAATAGACTGCCAGAAAACACAGATAGGACGCGATCAGACACCCTGCTGCAAACTGCAGGTCGATTGTGTCTATCTCGTCCACCAACCATTCAATATGATATAAGACTGCAACCGCAAGTACCAGAATGTATCCGATGGAAGCCAGAAAAAAATTTTTCAGAAGCTCTTTTCCGATGTAATCACTCCGAAAATAGCGGCCGATTCGTAAGGCATTTTTTTCTTCTTTTTTTTCGAAAAAAGCCAGTTTTGTCATCTGACGAATCCTTTTTTCGTCCAACATGCCTCTTGGTCTCCTCTTCCCGTTCTAAATTATGTTTATTTTACCATATGTTTCCGATATTGGAAAGCTATTCTCAAAATATTCACACACTATTTTACAATTGCCGCACAAACAAAATCCACCTGTTCTGCTCCATTCACTTTCAACAGTGACGCAATGGCATCAACCGTGCTTCCCGTTGTGTAAATGTCATCTACCAGAAGAATCCGGCAATATTTCATCTGCCCCGGCTTTGCCAATGCAAAAGCTCCCTCCAGGTTTTTCCGCCGCTCGGCGGGACCAAGCTCTTTCTGGCGTTTTGTTTTTTTCACACGGCGGATCAGGCGGGCATTCATGGGAAGTTCCATTTCTTCTGCCAGCTTTTCTGCAAATACCTCCGCCTGATTGTAGCCGCGCTGCCGCTGTCTTGCCGGATGAAGCGGCACCGGAACGAGCACCTCCGGATTTCTTCTCTGGATCTGCTTTCCCACATAGAAAAACGCCGCGTGAGCATAAAATCCGGCGTATTCCTGCCGTTCATGATATTTGAACCGCATCAGGGAAGCCTCAAGTTCCCCGTGGTAACCGTACGGCGCAAAACCGCGGTCGAAGCTGTGCCTCGTTCTGCTGCAGTCCCGGCAGAACTCTTCCTCACTTCCCACGGGTTTCCCGCATTTTTTGCACCGCGCGCCCAGAATCGGATGGATCTTTTCCACACAATTCCGGCATAGATACAGCTCCTCACGTGACAGCAGTCCGTCACAGATGGGACATCGTCTCGGATAAACTGCGTTTAAAAGCCAGTTTCCTGTTTTATTTTTTTCTTTCATGTAACCTGCGCTTTCCCTTATCCACTCTGCCGGATGCAGCCGCATCCATGCCCCGGAAAAACGTGTTTACACGTTTTCTTCCTGCATTTCCCAGATTCTTCTGGCGAGCGTTGTATACCGGTTCGCCTCGATATGATTTCCGATCATTGCCTGGAATGTCACATCACTTCCAACGATGGTGACGCACTTTCTGGCTCTCGTCACGGCCGTATACAAAAGATTCCGCGTCATCAGCATGCGCGGGCCGCCGAGCAGCGGAATCACAACCGCCGGGTACTCGCTTCCCTGCGCTTTATGTATCGTTGTGGCGTAGGCGAGCTCCAGCTCGTCCGCCTGTTTGAACGTATAGTCTGCGAATTTTCCTTCCTCAAACTCCACGGTGATCACCTCGGTATACGGGTTGATGCTCCGGATCATGCCGAGGTCTCCGTTGAATACACCCATACCGCGCTCCGCCACGATTCCGTTGATGCCGCGGATTTCCCACTCCATCTGGTAATTGTTGCGGATCTGCATGACCTTGTCGCCCTCGCGGAGGATATTACCTCCATTTTCCCGCTCGGCTTTGTCCGGTGCGGGCGGGTTCAGATATTTCTGCAGAATCTGATTCAGATTTTCCACGCCGAGTGCACCTTTCCGCATCGGAGTCAGAATCTGGATATCCTGCGGGCGGGCATCCACATAACGCGGCAGTTTCTGGGACACCAGCGTCACCAGCACTTTCCAGATCACGTTGACATCGTACCGTTTCAAAAAGAAGAAATCTTTGCTCTTATTGTCCAGTATAACCTCTTCCCCATTATGGATCTTATGTGCATTGACAACAATATCGCTCTGGGATGCCTGCCGGAAAATGTGTGTCAGGCAGACAATCGGAAAGCATTCCGAACGGATCAGATCCCGGAGGACACTGCCCGGGCCGACACTTGGAAGCTGGTTCTGGTCTCCCACCAGGATCAGCCTTGTTCCCGGCACAATCGCGGAAAGAAGGGCATGCATCAGGTGGATATCAACCATCGACATCTCATCAATGATGATGACATCCGCGTCGAGCGGATTATCTGCGTTCCGCTCAAAATGCACATTTGCCGAGGAGTCATCCACATTTCCCGTCAGTTCCAGAAGACGATGGATCGTGCATGCCTCACAGCCAGTTGCCTCTGTCATTCGTTTCGCCGCTCTTCCGGTCGGCGCTGCCAGGAAAATGTCGAGGCCTTCTGCCTCAAAATAATGGATCATCGCATTGATGGTCGTCGTTTTTCCGGTTCCGGGCCCTCCGGTCAGGATCATAAGACCGCTGTATGCCGCCTCAACGACTGCCGTCTTCTGCATCTCATCCAGCTCGATCTGATATTTTTTCTCGATCTTTCCGATCCGCTTTTCGATTGCCTCACGGTCTTCCTCGCATGTAATATTCAGCTCATGCAGCATGCGCGCCGTACTCAGTTCCAGATAATAATACTGGCTGGCGTACACAATCCGCAGCGGCTCATCCCCTTCCCGTTCGGCCGGGAGCTCGCGGATGACCGCTTTTTTGTCGATTGCCATATCCTGCAGAGATTTCTGCATCCGCTCCGGTTCTACGCCGAGAAGTTCCTGCCCTCTCCGAAGCAGCACCGGTTCCGGCAGATAGACATGGCCTTCTGCCGTCGCCTGATTCAGCACATACGAAAGACCGCTCTTGATGCGGAATTCGCTGTCCACGGCAATCCCGATTTTTCCGGCAATCTCATCCGCCGTCCGAAATCCCACGCCTGCGATATCTTCCGCCATTTTATACGGGTTTTCCTTTAAAATCCGGTACACATTGTCCCCGTACTGCTGATAAATCTTTGCACCGAGATTCAGCGCAATGCCATATCCCGAGAGGAAAATCATCGCATTCTGCATTTCGGCCTTTTCTGCCACCTGCTGTGCAATTTCACGCGCTTTCCGCTCGCTGATTCCCTTTACCTCCGCGAGGCGCTCCGGCTCTTCCTCGATGATCCGAAGCGTATCGTCACCGAAGCGGCGCACAATTCTTGCCGCCAGCGCCGCACCGACTCCTTTGATCGCACCGGAACCGAGATACCGCTCCAATGCAACAGAATCCTGTGGAACTTTCGTCTCATAGGATTCAATGCGGAACTGCTTTCCATAGGCAGCATGTTCAATATAATCTCCGGAAGCCTCGATCAGCTCGCCCTCTCCGATCATCGGAAGCGTGCCGACGCATGTCAGCTCGCGCCCCTTCATGCTCAGATTCAGGACGGTATAGCCGTTCTCCTCATTTCGGAAAATAATGTGTTCTACGTAGCCTTCTACTTTTTCTTTTTCACTCATCTTTTATCAAAACTGGCTTTCAAATTCATTCATCACTTCGCGGTACTGGCCGGTTCCAAGCGCAACGACGCTCGCCGGATTTTCTGCTGTCACGGTATTGATGCCGGTCCGCTCCTGGATCAGCTCGTCCATTCCGTCAAGGAGACTGCCGCCTCCGGTCAGGATAATGCCGCGGTCGGAAACATCGGATGCCAGTTCCGGCGGCGTTTTTTCCAGCACGGCACAGATCGCGTCCGCAATCTGGTTTGTCGTCTGGGCAAGGGCACCTCGGATTTCGTCGGAGGAAACCGTAATCGTCGCCGGAAGTCCGGTGATGACGTTTCTTCCCTTGATCTCCATCGTTTTCTCCTCGGCCCGCGGATAAGCGGAACCAATCCGGATTTTCACTGCCTCTGCGGTCTGTTCTCCGATAAATACGTTGTATGTTTTCCGTACATAGCGGATGATATCCTGGTCAAATGTCTCACTGGAAATCTTGACCGAATTGGAAACAACGGTTCCCGCAAGCGAGATCACAGCGATATCCGTCGTGCCTCCACCGATGTCCACGATCATATTTCCGCATGGTTTCGTAATGTCAATTCCGGATCCGATTGCCGCTGCCACCGGCTCCGGCACGATCAGCACTTCCCGGGCTCCCGCCTGGTACGTTGCCTCCTCCACAGCCTTCCGCTCTACTTCCGTCACACCGGACGGCACACAGATGCTGATTCTCGGTTTCCGGAATGCTCTTCTTCCCATTGCCTTCTGGATAAAGTAGCGCAGCATGCGCTCGGTGATCAGAAAGTCCGTGATCACGCCCTGCCGCATGGGCCGGACCGCCATAATATTGCCCGGTGTCCGTCCAATCATCTGACGCGCTTCTTCTCCAATTGCCCGTACTTTATCTGCATCTTTATCATACGCAACTACGGACGGCTCCTTTAATACAATGCCTTTTCCCTTGGCATAGACCAGGATGCTGGACGTCCCCAGATCAATTCCGATATCGGTCGTTGCAGCCATAGTAATCCCCTTTCCTGTTCTCTTTTATTTTTCTTTATTTTAATCTGTTTGAAATTTGTATAGAATAAGTTCGGGTTCAAAACACCCGAAACCCAAAAGGATCGAATGTGCTCTGAACCCAACCCGCTTCTTATTATATACAATCCCTTTTAAAATGGAAAGGATTTTTTAGAGATATTTTTCGACATATTTTCCGGTGTAGGATACCGGGCTCTTGGCCACTTCCTCCGGCGTTCCGCACGCAATCACGGTTCCGCCGCCGTCTCCGCCCTCCGGTCCGATATCAATAATATAGTCCGCCGTCTTGATGACATCCAGATTGTGTTCGATGACAACGACGGTATTTCCGCCCTCGGACAGGCGGTGCAGAATCTCCACCAGTTTGTGGACATCCGCAAAATGAAGTCCCGTCGTCGGCTCGTCGAGAATGTAGATCGTTTTTCCCGTGCCGCGGCGGCTCAGCTCTGCTGCGAGCTTGATACGCTGCGCTTCTCCACCGGACAGCGTGGTGGACGGCTGGCCGAGGCGGATGTAGGAAAGGCCGACATCGTACAGGGTCTGTAATTTCCGGAAAATCGATGGTACCGGCCTGAAGAATTCCAGTGCCTCCTCGACCGTCATATTCAGCACATCGTAGATGCTCTTTCCTTTGTATTTGACTTCCAGTGTCTCACGGTTGTACCGTTTTCCATGGCAGACCTCACACGGCACATAGACATCCGGCAGGAAGTGCATTTCGATCTTCAGGATACCGTCGCCGCCGCAGGCCTCGCATCGGCCGCCCTTCACATTAAAACTGAATCTTCCCTTCTTGTAGCCGCGCGCCTTGGCATCCTGCGTTGCCGCAAACAGATCGCGGATCTGATCGAACAGACCTGTGTACGTTGCCGGATTGGAACGCGGTGTTCTTCCGATCGGGGACTGGTCGATGTCGATGACCTTATCGAGCTGTTCCATACCGATGATGTCTTTGTGTGCACCCGGAATCGTCCGCGCACGGTTCAGATCTCTTGCCAGCCGTTTGTACAGAATTTCATTGACAAGGGAACTCTTTCCCGATCCGGAGACTCCGGTCACGCAGGTCATGACACCGAGCGGGAAATTCACGTTGATATTTTTCAGATTGTGCTCTTTTGCTCCGACTACCTTCAGCCAGCCCGTCGGCTTTCTGCGCTCGGACGGAACCGGAATTTTCAGCTCTCCGCTTAAGTATTTTCCGGTGATGGAATTCGGATTTTTCATCAGATCTTCCGCCGTTCCGATCGCCACCAGCTCTCCGCCGTGCTCACCGGCTCCCGGGCCGATATCGACAACGCAGTCAGCGGCGCGCATCGTATCCTCGTCGTGCTCCACGACGATCAGGCTGTTTCCGAGGTCACGCAGATGTTTCAGCGTCGCGAGAAGTTTGTCGTTGTCTCTCTGGTGAAGACCGATGCTCGGCTCGTCGAGAATATAGGCGACACCGACAAGGCCGGAGCCGATCTGCGTTGCCAGACGGATTCTCTGCGCCTCACCGCCGGACAGCGATGCCGTTCCACGCGCCAGGGTCAGATAGTTTAATCCGACATCCGCAAGGAAGCTCACACGCGCACGGATCTCTTTTAAAATCTGCTTTCCGATCAGCAGCTGCTGTTCGGAGAGTTCGAGGTTCTGCATAAACTTCTGCAGATTGTCGATGGAAAGGGATGTTACTTCAAAAATATTTTTATCTCCGACCGTCACACCAAGCGACGTCGGTTTCAGACGCTGGCCATGGCACGCCTGGCACGGGGTCACACGCATGAAGGTTTCGTATTCCTGTTTTGTAGAATCCGATCCGGTCTCACGGTAGCGGCGCTCTACATTTTTGATCAGCCCCTCAAAAGCCACATCGTACACACCGACGCCGCGCTGACCGCGGTAATGCACCTTGACGGATTTTCCGTTCGTTCCGTAAATCAGGATATCGTGGATTTTTTTCGGATATTCACAGAACGGAGTGGAAAGGGAAAAATCGTACTCCTCTGCGAGCGCATCGAGAATGGCTCTCGTATAGCTCGATTTGTCCGTGCAGGACTGCCAGCCGAGCACGGTGATGGCTCCGTCTGCGATGGATACGGTCTTGTCCGGAATCATCAGATCCTCGTCGAACTCCATCTTGTAGCCAAGGCCGGCACAGCTCGGGCAGGCGCCGAACGGGTTGTTGAAGGAAAAGCTTCTCGGCTCAATCTCCTCCATGCTGATGCCGCAGTCCGGGCAGGAAAAGCTCTGGCTGAAGTTGAGCTGATTTCCGTCCATCGTGTCGACCACCAGAAGGCCGTCCGCCAGATCCAGTACATTCTCGACGGAATCCGTCAGACGTTTCTCAATGTCCGGTTTGACTACAAGACGGTCCACAATAATGGAAATGTTGTGTTTCAGGTTCTTATCCAGCGTAATCTCCTCGGACAGCTCATACTGGCTGCCGTCGATCATCACGCGGACATAGCCGCTGCGTTTTGCCTGTTCGAGCACCTTTTCGTGTCTTCCCTTGCGGCCGCGCACAACCGGCGCGAGAAGCTGGATTTTCGTCCGCTCCGGGAGTGCCATGATCTGATCGACCATCTGGTCCACCGACTGGCGGCTGATGACTTTTCCGCACTTCGGGCAGTGCGGAATACCGATTCTCGCGTACAGAAGACGGAAGTAATCGTAAATCTCCGTCACGGTTCCGACGGTGGAACGCGGGTTCCGGTTCGTCGATTTCTGATCGATCGAAATAGCAGGCGGCAGGCCTTCGATGCTGTCCACATTCGGTTTTTCCATCTGTCCTAAGAACTGGCGCGCGTAGGAGGAAAGGCTCTCCATGTACCGCCGCTGGCCCTCCGCATAGATCGTGTCAAACGCAAGCGAACTCTTTCCTGAACCGCTGAGGCCCGTAAATACAACAAACTGGTTTCTGGGGATATCGACATTCAGTGCTTTCAGGTTGTTCTCCCTGGCTCCCCGTATTCTGATAAACTCTTTTTTCTCTGCCATAACTGTTCCTCTTATTAATTGGAATCCCTGTCCGGACAGGGACAGGAATCTTGTCTCGTTTTCTCCCATTATAGCACACCGCCGTGCGTTATGCAAACATTTGTTCTATTTCTTTATCATCTTTTTACAGCAGAAAATCTGCCAGAATCACATTGCTGACGGAAATCCCATCGCGTGTCAGAGCCAGGCGCCCGCTGTGTTCCCGTAAAAGATGCACCGCTTTGTATTTCTTCAGAACCCCGCCGTATACGGCATGGATCTCCTTTCCAAACTGCTCCTCAAACTCCGCCGTCGAGATCCCTTGTGTCATTCGAAGGCCGAGAAACATAAATTCTTCCATGGCATCCTGCCGGGAAAGAATTTCCTCATCCTCACGGATCTTTTCCAGTGCTCCGCACGCTTTCAGATACAAAGATCGATCTGCCGTGTTCGTCCACCGGCGGTTTCCGAATAACGATGCCGCGGAAGGCCCGAACCCCAGATAATCCGTCCTTTTCCAGTAGCCGATATTGTGGCGGCATGCGAAGCCCGGCTTTGCATAATTGGAAATCTCATACTGGAAAAAGCCGTATTCTGCGAGGATTTCCGCCGTTCTGGCATACATTTCGCGTTCTGTGTCCTCATCCGGCAGATCCAGTTTCTGCTCCGCAAACAGGGTTCCCGGCTCCACGATCAGGCTGTAGGCGGAAATGTGCTCCGGAGAAAGCTCCGCGATCGTCCGAAGACTCTCTTCCCATTTCTCTTCACTCTGCTCCGGCAGACCTGACATCAGATCCACGTTGATATTCGCAAACCCGGCATCCCGTGCCAGTGCAAAACTCTCCTGAAATTCCGCAAACGTGTGGATTCTTCCCAGCCGTTTCAGCTCCTCATCGTGAACCGACTGACAGCCGATACTGATCCGGTTGAAGCCGCTCTTCCTGTAACATTTCAGTTTTTCCGCATCCAGCGTTCCCGGATTGGCCTCCAGCGTAATCTCAGCATCCTCTGAAAAAACGTACTTGCTCCGCAGTTTTTCCATCACACGGGCGAGCATTCCGGCATCCACTGCGGATGGTGTTCCGCCGCCGAAAAAGACGGAAATCACTTCACTTTCTGCCGTCTCTTCCGCTGCATCGATTTCTGCCAGCAGAGCCTCTTCATACTCCTTCTGCATTGCTTTCGTGCCCGGTCCCGAGACAAAATCACAGTAGGCGCATTTCCGGATGCAGAACGGGATATGCACATAGAGTTCCAGTGGTTTTCTTTTTTTATTCATTCTGCTTTTCCTCCGTACGATCGAAAGACCGGCCCCTGCGCTCCCGCAACAGCAGGCGGCGCCGACAGGCCGGTCTCATTTTTATTTCTTAATTTTCATCCAGTTTCAGTACGCTCATAAAGGCTTTCTGCGGAATCTCCACGTTTCCTACCTGGCGCATCCGCTTCTTACCTTCCTTCTGCTTCTCCAGCAGCTTCTTCTTTCGGGAAATATCGCCGCCGTAGCACTTGGCGAGGACGTCTTTGCGCATCGCGCGGACGGTTTCTCTGGCGATAATCTTCGATCCGACAGCCGCCTGGATCGGGATTTCGAAGAGCTGCCGCGGAATCTCTTCTTTGAGCTTCTCGCACATCTTTCTTCCGCGCTCGTAGGCAGATCCCTCGAATACGATGAAGGACAGCGCATCCACTTCTTCTTTATTGACGAGGATATCGAGTTTTACAAGCTCGCTTCTCTCATAGCCGAGCAGCTCGTAGTCGAATGACGCGTAACCTTTGGAGCGGGATTTTAAAGCATCAAAGAAATCGTAGATAATCTCATTCAGCGGGAGATGGTAATGAAGCATCGCACGCGTCGTCTCCATGTATTCCATTCCCTGATACTGGCCTCTTCTCTGCTGGCAGAGCTCCATGATCGGTCCAATGTAGTCGGTCGTCACCATAATCTCTGCTTTTACCAGCGGCTCTTCCATATAATCAATCTCGGACGGGTCCGGCAGATTCGACGGGTTGGTCAGGTCAATGACGGTTCCGTCGGTTTTGTGAACCTTATAGATAACGCTCGGTGCGGTCGTCACGAGATCCAGATTGTACTCACGCTCCAGGCGCTCCTGAATAATTTCCAGGTGAAGCAGGCCAAGGAAACCGCAGCGGAAGCCAAAGCCCAGTGCTGCCGATGTCTCCGGCTCATAGAAGAGGGATGCATCGTTTAACTGCAGTTTTTCCAGCGCGTCGCGCAGATCGCCGTACTGTGCGCCGTCGGCCGGGTACATGCCGCAGTATACCATCGGGTTGACTTTTTTGTAGCCCGGCAGTGCTTCTGCACACGGACGGTCGGCATCGGTCACGGTATCACCCACGCGGGTGTCGCGCACGTTTTTGATGCTGGCGGTGATATAGCCTACCATTCCGGCGGAGAGCTCGTCGCACGGGATCAGACGGCCTGCGCCGAAGTAGCCGACCTCGACAACTTCCTCGACAGCGCCTGTCGCCATCATGCGGATTCTCGTTCCTTTTTTCACGCTTCCTTCCATCACACGGCAGGAAATGATGACGCCGCGGTATGCATCGTAGACGGAGTCGAAAATCAGTGCTTTTAACGGTTCCGTCGGATCACCTTCCGGTGCCGGAATTTTCTGTACGATCTGCTCGAGCACCTCGTCCACGTTCAAGCCGGTTTTTGCGGAAATCCGCGGAGCATCCTGCGCTTCCAGTCCGATGACATCCTCGATCTCTGCAATTACACGGTCCGGCTCGGCGCTTGGAAGGTCTACTTTGTTGATGACAGGGAACACATCCAGGTCATGGTCAAGGGCGAGGTAGACGTTGGCAAGGGTCTGCGCCTCGATACCCTGCGATGCATCGACAACGAGCAGCGCGCCGTCGCATGCGGCAAGGCTTCGGGAAACCTCATAGTTGAAGTCAACATGGCCCGGGGTGTCAATCATGTTTAAAATGTACTCCTCGCCGTCGGCCGCTTTGTATACGGTACGGACTGCCTGTGCCTTGATCGTGATGCCGCGCTCACGCTCCAGATCCATATTGTCCAGCACCTGATCCTGCATCTCACGCTCGGTCAAAAGGCCTGTTTTCTGAATAATACGGTCCGCAAGGGTTGATTTTCCATGGTCGATATGGGCAATAATACAAAAATTACGAATTTTACTCTGATCTATTCCTGACAAGTTTTTTCCTCCTGCTTTTTCACGGGTTAAATATCAATTTTATCTCATGTCTATTTTGTATGATACGAAATTCCACTCAAAAAAGCAAGATAAATTTATCCGCCTGATGCCGGACTTTTGCCCGACAGAACCTTATGCAGGATATCCGCAAACGGCCCCATTGCATTTTTCACCTCCTCGACCGTATTCGTCTGCGCACCAACCTCGAGAAGAACAGATCTCGGGCGGAGATGGAGGTTGTAGCGGTAGCCTTTTAAATAGATACAGCGCGAAAAGCCGGGATAATACTGTTTTGCCTCATACTCCATCTGAAAGGAAAATGCAAGGTTTTCCGCCTGATACGGATTGGGCAGGCTTGTCAGTTCGCCGCTTTCTTTCGTGCGGGAAAGGCCGTTGAAAAACATGATCTGCGCGGTCGGCTTTCCGTTGATTTCTGTCACAAGACGTTTTGAACCATTGACCCCGTCCCGGTGCAGGTCGATCACGACCTGAATGGACGGGTGTTCTTCCAGCGCCGCTGCGATGACCGGCTCCGCGTAGTTGTAGGCGCGGCTCCGCTCGAGACAGCCTTCTTTCATGTCAAATGCCTCTGTAATATGAAGCACTTCGTATCCGTACTGCTTTTCCAGAAGCTCCTGCAGATCATCACCGAGGCCGATTACCGTGTCCGCTCTTTCTCCCGGACGGGAATCGGCGAAGGTTTCCTGCGAATGGGTATGATAGATCAGAATCTGCGGGCCTTCGGCATTTTCCGGCAGGGTCAGGTCTTTTCCGAGCAGGGTGCTGCCGTCGATCTCGCCCGGCAGGACCGAAGTGTTGGGATCGACAACGAAGAAGCGGTTCAGGAGCGCCTGCGGGTCAGCAAGAAGGTCAGGGGAAATTGTCTCCTGAATCGTGTCGGCCTCCGGGTAGAGAATCTCACGCGGTGCGCCGCCGGTTTCGATGGTCTCCTCCTGGACAGACTGCGGCGCTTCGGGTTCTGCCGTTGATGCCGACTCTCCGGCTGCCGGTTCTGTGATTCCTGTTTCCGTCTGCTCCGGCTCCGTGATTTCCATTCCATCTTTTTGAGTTCCATCCTTTTGATCTTCCTCAGTTCCCTGCTCCTTCGATTCTGTCTGCCCTCTTTCTGCTCCCGGTCCCGGAAACGAATCCTGCTTCGCCGTATCCGTTTCCGCTGTTTCTGTCCCGGCAGACAGCGTATTTTCTGCCGTGCTTCCCTCCCGAAGCGCCGGTATCTGATCCCGCACTGCCGCGAGGAGATTTTCCATCCATCCCCTTCCGTCCTCTTTTCCGTCATAAAAAAGAAGCGGCATCATCACATCCACGGATAACTGCTCCGCCTGTGCTGCCGCCCGCTGCAGCAGAACTTTCCCCTCTAAGAAATGATTTTTCCGGAGAACCGCTGCACTGCGGAACAGCAGTATACTGCAGGACAGGAAAAGACATCCCCATCCGAACCATCGTCCATTTCGCCTGGCATTCCACATATTATCACCATATTCATGATATGTTACAGTTCCCCGGAAAATGCCTGATTCATACCTGCCGCAAGAACCCCGGCCAGGCGGCGGACCATCTCGTCGATCTCTTTTGTCGTCACGTAAAGGCTTTCGAGCGCCGGTGAAATGACTTCTCCCAGAAATTCATCCATCTCGGACTCCTCCAGCGATTCCAGAACGCCTGCGACGGCATCGTGGACGATCGTTCCTGCCCCTACAACGGTCGGCACACCGATTCCGATGACCGGCACGCCGAGCGTCTCCTGATTTAAGGCATTGCGGTGGTTTCCGACGCCCGAGCCCGGCCAGATTCCGGTGTCGGCAAGCTGGATCGTACAGTTCAGCCGGTGAATACTGCATGCGGCAAGGGCATCCACGGCGAGAATCACATCTGGATGGGTCTGTTCTGCCGTTCCGCGCAGGATTTCCACTGCCTCCATGCCCGTCTGTGCCATAACGCCGGGAGCAAGGGCACTCACTTCCCGGCCCTTCTTTCCGTAGGTGCGCACCAGATGGCGCGTAACGTTAAGCTGCTCCACCGTCTCCGGCCCGAGCGCATCCGGCGTGATGCCGCGGTTGCCGAGGCCGGCCACAAGAACGGATCCGCACGCTTCCGGCACCATTTCCATCAGACAGTGGGAAAACTCCTCCGCCGCTTTCCGGCTCTCCTCCTCGTCTGCCGTCAAAAGCAGCGGCGCTTCGATCGTCACATACGTCCCTTTCGGCTTTCCCATCATTTTTGCACCCTGCTCCGATGTGATTTTCATAATGGTTGTCTGAATTTCCGCCTTTCTTTTCTTCTTCTCAATCTCGACCCCGGAGATCTCCACATGGTCCCTCTCAAATTTTTCCTGATTCTCCATCGCCAGGTCTGTCCGCATCCTATACTTTCCTATCATACTTTTCTCCTTCTCCTGTATTTTTGTTGTAGTTTTTGCAATTTTTTCAAAAATATGTATTGACAAAACATGCGAAATATTATAGGATAATAAAGCATGTTTCAGTGGAGCGCCCGTGTCTGTTCCATTGAATAACATCCCTTAAATCACATTAATTTTAAAAATATTGGAGGTGTACAGTTTGGCTAACATTAAATCCGCAAAGAAAAGAATCCTGGTAAATCAGACAAAGGCAGACCGCAACAAAGCAATCCGTTCTGCAGTTAAGACTTCTATGAAAAAAGTAGATGCTGCTGTTGCTGCAAACGATAAAGAGGCTGCTGCTGCTGCATTAGTAAATGCGATCTCTACCATCGACAAGGCTGCTTCTAAAGGCGTTTATCATAAAAACAACGCTGCCAGAAAAGTATCCAATCTGAGCAAAGCTGTAAACTCAATCGCATAATAAAGATATAAACCAAAGAGAACTTAGTCATACCGTCATGTGGCTGGGTTCTTTTTTTATGCTTACCAAAAGAGTGCGCCGCGACAGATCTTTTGATAAACACAGAACAAGGCGTACCGGTACAGGAAAACTGGCCGATACGCCTTGTTCTTTTTAGAAAACTCTGCTCTTACGCCGCCCTGCTGTATTTCGTAATCAGCAGCTCCACGCTCAGCAGATCGGAAATTTTTCCCGTCTTCACGTCCTCTTCCATCTGCACGCAGTCATTGACCGCCGCTTTTAATTCCTCCGCCGCATACTGGCGCGACATGGGAATATAGTTCCGCACAACGAAGTTCTGCAGTCCCGTCCGTTTTGCGATCGTCGCCTGATCGCAGTGCTCTGCCAGCAGCTCTTTGACCTGCAGCAGCAGATTGAACTGGCGTGCCAGCAGAAAGAGAATCCGCATCGGCGGCTCCTTTAAAGCCAGCAGATCCTGATACAGATCGAGCGCTTTCCGCTGCTTCTTCTCCGTTACCGCGCGGATCATCTCGAAAATCCGGTTCGTAATCTGCGTTGTGCAGACTGCCTCGATATCCGCCCGCGTGATCACATCTCTTCCCATCGTATAGCTGAGCAGTTTTTCCAGCTCCTGCGAGATATTTCCCATATCCGTGCCCGTCTTTTCCAGAAAATCTTCCATATCCTGGCGCGTGATCTTTTTTCCCTCTTTTTTCATCATGCCGAGTACCCAGGTCATCAGCGTCTTTTCGTCCTGACGAGCAAATTCCACTGCTCTTCCCTGCTTCTGCACCGCCTTGTACATACGGTTCCGCTTATCGACTTCCTCCTCCACGAAGATCAGCACCAGATAATCCGGCAGGGATCCCATGTAGTCTGCCAGCGCGTCGGCTTTGTTTTTGAAAAATCCTGTATTTTCCAGCAGAATCACACGGCGGTCCGCAAAAAACGGCATCGTCTCCGCAAGGTCAATCACTTTGGGAATCTCGGTTCCTTTTCCCTCAAAGCGGGAGAAATTCATCGTGTCGTCCTCCGGCAGCAGTGCGTTTTTCAGCTTGTTTTTATACTGATGCTTCAGATAGGCTTCTTCTCCGTAGAGCAGGTAGGCCTGCTTAAAATTCTGCGTTTTGATATCTTCTAAAATGCTTTTCATTCCATCCTCTTTCTTTCGTTCCGGCAGAAGCACGTTTGCGCAGTGCCGCAGCAGCCGGAGCTTTTGACCATTCAGGAGACGGGAAATTCCACATCCGACCGGTATCCGTGAACCGCCAGTCGGTCACGCTTCAGCTGTACTGTCACGGCTCCATCCACCGGTGTTCCGTAGATATGACTTTTGCAGGCACGAAGCCGCTCCAGCAGCTCCCGGTGCGGATGGCCGTACCGTCCCGGCCACGCGCAGGAAATCAGGCTGATCTGCGGCTGTATGCGGTTCAGAAATGCCTCGCTCGTTGAATTTCTCGAGCCGTGGTGCGCCACCTTTAAAATCTGGCACCGCTCTGCCGCCCCCAGGACCTCTTCTTCTCCGCTTCCCTCCAGATCTCCCGTCAGAAGTGCGCGGCAGGCACCGCAGGAAAGCTGTAATACAACACTTCCGGCGTTTTCCTCTCCCGTATAGTCTTCGCCCGCTCCCGGATGAAGTACCGATACGGTGAGTTCTCCTGCACGGATCTCGTCTCCCTTTTTTAGATATTCTACCATAATTCCCGCTTTTTGTGCGGCTAAAATAAAAGGATTTTCTTTTTCGCTTCCTTTCATCCACACAGGCAGGAACAGATGGCGGATGCGAAGCGCCGTTTTCTGCTCCCCGATCAGCTCCAGCAGTTCGAGGATTCCGTTCGTGTGATCTGCGTCCGGGTGCGTGATAACAACGGCATCAAGAGCGGCAATGCCGCGCTGTTTCAGATATGGGAGAATCCTTTTTTCCCCGACCGCAGACGCACTGCTGCTCCCGCCGTCATTCAGCATCACAAAACGGCCGCTCTCCACCACCAGCGAATCGCCCTGGCCGACGTCCAGCGCTGTAATGGAAAACGTTTCCCGGGGACGGTAAAAAAGCAGAACACAGGCAAAAAACATGGTAATACCAAAGAGCATCCGCTCCCGCTTTCGTGCCTGCGCACCTTTTCGTTTTGCCCCATCCGGATTCATCTCCCGTTTTCGTTTTCGCACATACAGTATCACCAGCAGACCGGTCAGAATGATTCCATATCCTGCCATCTGCCATTTTTCCGGCTGACCGCAGATCCACACATTTCCCGGAATCTGTGCGACCGCCGCTGTCATCTGCCGCAGAAGTGTGAGCAGGAACCGCGCCGGAAGCAGAACAACACTTCCCGCTTTCACGCTTGCCAGTCCCGCCAGAAGCCCCGCAGCACCCGTCAGCAGCACCGCCGTCATGACAGCTCCTGCAAACAGATTCGGCAGAAACGCAAAGAGCGGAATCTCATAAAAATACCACGCCTGCAGCGGGATCATGACAAGCTGCAGGGAAAGGTACACCATCGCAGCCTCTTTTCCTTTCACCGCAAGCTTTTCCAACCCCGTTTTTTCCCCGCGTCTCTTCCGTTCCGCCTTCTCCCCCGCCAGAACCGGATAAACCCCGGAAATGGCTGTTACTGCTCCAAACGAAAGCCAGAACCCGCTCTGCTCCAGATACGAGGGGTTTTCTGCCAGCATCAGAATTGCCGCAAGAGAGAGCGCACTTAAGGAATCATACGTCCTTCCCACTGCGACAGCTCCCATCCGCACCGCAAACATCACCACTGCACGCACGGTCGCCGTTCCGCTGCCGGTAAACATGCCATACAGCACCATACCGGCGGCCGCTGCCAGAGACGCGGAAGTTTTCGGCAGATGCAGCGCCATCAGCAGCCGTCGGAGTGCCATGCCGAGCAGCATCAGATGCATGCCGGAAACGGAAATCAGGTGCAGCAGACCGCTCTGCTGATACGCCAGATACGTCTCCTCCGTGAGTTCCGACCGTTCCCCGAGCAGCATCGCAGAAAGCACACCTGCCTCCTCCTCCGGCATCATTTCTTTTAAAACGGCACAGCACCGCTCCCGCTCCAGCCGGAGCGCTTCGCCGAGATTCCACCGCCCGGCATCCACAACTTCCTCCCGCTCCGAAATCACGTAGAACGCACAGCCTTTTCCCTCATAATATGTTTTCTCATCAAACATCCCCGGATTGCGCGGGCTTTCCGGCTTTTTTACAGTTCCGTACACCCGCACAGCGGCTCCGACCGGCAGATCTCCCCGCTTTGCGAGCAGATAAATTTTCCCTTTGCTTCCCTCCCCGCGCAGCACATACCCGTTGTTGCTGCTCTTTTTCTCATACGTTTCAATCGTCCCTGCAATCCACACCCTGCTGCCCTGCTGCGCCTGTTTTTCGTATTTCGGGTCAGAAAAAGGCGTGCCAAGAGGCACGCCCGCAATCCGCAGCAGCACAAGCACCAGCATGAATCCAAGACACGCCAGGCACATGGGCCGTTTTCTCATGTATCTTTTTCCTCCAGATAAGACAGGTCTTCCTCGTAGAACTGATTGAGTTTCATCGTTTCACGGAAGGTTACATCGCTCTCTCCGTTGATGGAAAACTGCACCTTATCCACCTTACAGTTCGCCGTGATGGAATCCACCACCGCGTAAATCGGAATCTGCTCCGCCACACTCGAAAGCGCAGAATCCTTAAAAGATTTGTCAAAATTCACATAGGCAATCCGATCGGATGTCGTGACACTTAAGACATTCATCGTATCCGGCAGCACTGCATAGTGGCCGTCTTCTTTCGGTCCCTTCATCAGCTGCTCCACCACGACACGTTCCAGCGGAATGTTCGTGCTGTACGGCACCCGCCGCGTCTCCTTCACAAGATGATCGCCTGCTTCATTTGCAAAATACAGTGTCAGCGTCGCATACTGATACTGATAAATTTCCCTTCCGGAATTTTCCAGAAAGCTGTCCGCCGTCATCGTTCCGATCTCGCGTCCTTTGGAATCCTTTAACGGATCCCCGTCAATCAGAAGCGTCACGCGCTCCACCTCCGGAACCTGCACAAAGGTACGCACCAGTCCTGCACGCACCAAAACCTCCTGCGGCCGCGCAAGCTCTCCGTACTCTCCACTTAAGTTCAGCGTAAGGAGCCCGTTCTCCAGCGTATACGTCTTGATGGAAATCCCATTGGAAAGAAGTGCCTGGTTTCCGTCCTTGGCAGGTTTCTCCTGCAGCGCGTCAACCAGCTCCTTGATCAGTTTCTGATCCGTTCCTTCTTTTGGTTCATACGGCTCCTGCACCAGTGTTGTGCCGGTTTTGTCCAGGCAGTACAGGTGATACGCCGACTCCTTCTGGCTCTTCTGCCACTGCCCGCAGCCGCTAAGAAGCAGCACGCCGGCCAGCAGTACGCCAAGTATCCGTTTCATGTGCGCCACCTCCTACATCACGTAATTCAGAGGAATCCGCACGGAAAATGTCGTTCCCTCGTTTTCTTTGCTGTATACACGGATCGCTCCCCGGTGCATGACAATCGCGCTCCGCGCAATCGCAAGGCCAAGGCCGGTTCCGCCGATTTCCCGCGAGTGGGACTTGTCCACGCGGTAGAAACGCTCGAAGATATGCGCAATCGACTCCTCCGGGATGCCGATGCCGGAGTCTGCCACCGTCACGTAGAAATATTTGTGATCCGCATTTAAGGATACACGCACCCATCCATTCTCGTTGTTGTACTTGATGCCGTTTTCGATCAGGTTCGAGAACGCCAGCGAGAGCTTCGTCGCATCCACCTCCGCATTGACCGGGCGGAAGCTGTCGAGAATGAGCTCCACATTTTTCTGTGCGGCAATCGGATGAAGCCGCTTCAGCAGCTGCTCTAACAGCTCGTTGATATTGACCTGGGTGATATTGAGGTCTGCCACCTTTTTATCCATCTTGACCAGCGACAAAAGGTCGGTAATAATCTGGTTTTCGCGGTCGATCTCCGAGGTAATATCCTGCATGAACTCCTGATAAAGTTCCACCGGAACGCCCTCCTGCCCGTTCAGCGAATCCGCCAGAACCTTCATGGACGCAAGCGGCGTCTTTAACTCATGCGAGACGTTCGAAACAAATTCCTGGCGGGAATCGTCGAGCGTGCGGACGCGGGTCAGCATCTTGTTGAATGCGTCCGTGATCAGCTCTGTCTCGAGGTAATCCGGAACAGAAATGCTTTCGTCGAGATAGCCGTCGGTGATGTCCTCGATGGAACGGGTGACCTTCTGGAACGGCTTCATCAGAATGCCCGCGAGCAGATAGCCAAAAACCAGCACGAGAAGCGCAATGATCGAAAGAATCGTCATTCCCTTCGTCTCCAGAATTTTCATATTCGCACGGATCTCATCCGTCGAAATGCTGACGAGCATAACGCCGAGCGTCTCCTTCGTCTCGGTATTCTGAATCCGCACCGTCATTTCCAGATAGCTGTTTTTCCGGTCGTACTGGCTCGTCTCCTTGCCCTGAAAACTCTGGATGACCTCCTGCGAGATAATCGTCTTTCCGCGGTCCATATCGTACGTATCTTTGATGACGCGGAAATCCTGGTCGATAATCAGGATTCTGCCGCCGTAGATATTCGTCAGCATACTGAGCTGTCCGTTGATGACATCCGATCCAGGATCTTCCATGTAATTCTGCTGGATGAGCTGGTTGCAGATAATATCGCACTGATTTTTTACGGTAATGCTGCGCACCGATACCGCACGGTCCTCATAGCTGTTTACGATGCTCTTCTCAAGGATCACACACGGTACAATGCCGATGATCACAAGAATCACCGTGATGCGGAAGCGCAGACTCCGCAGAAACTTCCATTTTTCTTTGTTTTTAAGCCTGGAAATAGTAACCAACTCCCCACTTTGTGTGAACGTACTTCGGTTCACTTGGATTTTTCTCAATCTTTTCGCGCAGACGGCGGATATGTACATCTACGGTGCGCACGTCGCCCGGGTACTCATAGCCCCAGACAATGTTCAGCAGGTTCTCTCTGCTGTACACCTTGTTCGGATTGAAGACGAGAAGCTCGAGCACATCGAACTCCTTCGCAGTCAGATTGATCTCGCGGTCTCCGATGAAGACTCTTCTGCTCTCGCAGTCGATCCGCAGGTCTTTCACCTGTACGACTTTTGCTTTCTCTTCTTTTGGCTCCTGGCGGGCCGCACGGCGCATGATGGCCTTGATGCGTGCTTTTACTTCCAGAATGTTGAACGGCTTTGTGATGTAATCATCTGCGCCGTATTCCAGTCCCAGGATTTTGTCCATGTCCTCGCCCTTTGCGGTCAGCATGACGATCGGAACGTTGGAAAATTCACGGATCTGCTGGCAGACGGACAACCCGTCCAGCTTTGGCAGCATCAGATCCAGAAGGATCATATCGTATTCTTTTTCTTTTGCCATGGAGAGTGCTTCCTCGCCGTCGTATGCGCAGTCAACCTCCATGCCGTCCTGCTCCAGGCTGAAGCGGATTCCTTTTACGATCAGTTTTTCATCATCAACTACAAGAACTTTCTTTGCCATTTCTTCTCCTTCTTGTTCTAAACCTCGATAGAACCCCTTATCTTTTCAAACATCTTTTCCTTGATGCCCTCAATGTTCATAATCTCCTCAATCGAACCAAACGGGCCGTTTGCTTCGCGGTAGGCGATGATGGCATCCGCACGGCTCTCTCCGATGCCGGAGAGTGTCATCAGTTCTTCTTTTCCGGCCGTGTTCAGGTTGACTTTGCCGGAACCGGAAGCCTGCTCCGTGCCGCCCGTATTCTGCTGCGGCGTTTCCGTGATTTCCATGTTTTCTGCCTCCTCGCGCGTCCAGACGGTGATCTGCTCTCCGTCTTCGATTTTCCGTGCAAGATTGAGGATTTTTTCTTCAGCATCCGGCAGAAATCCGCCTGCCGCTTCCACAGCCTGCACTACGCGGCTTCCGCCCGGCAGCGTGTAGACACCGGGGGAAGCGACCGCACCGCAGATATAAACCTGCACTGTTTCTTCCGGTGCTGCCTCCTGTGCCTCACGTTTTTCCGGAATGCCTGTGGTTTCTCCGGCGCTTTTTCCGGAAACCGTCTGCTCCTCATCCACTTCCTTCTGATTCCCGAAAACGGTTTCCGCCGTGCTCCCGCCTGTGCTATCTGACAGTTTGTATTCTGTATCCCTGTGGTTGCATCCGCAGAGCAAAAAAACCAGCATCGCCGCCAGTATTTTTGCATGTTTTCTGCCTCTGTCCTGCTGTTTTTTCAATTTCATGCTGTGTACTCCCTTCCGCTTCGCATCTGACGCGCAAGGGTCCCTTGTGTACGCATAACTACGTTTCTATTGTATCGAAGAAACCATAAAAATACAAGTAGAAATCTTAATCGTTATTCCCACTGAAACACTACAATTCCCACAACGGCGATCGCCATGCCGATCAGTTTTCGCACGGTGAAATCCGTTTTTTCCATACCGAAAAGGCCGAACAGTTCAATCAGCCACGCCGCTGCGAGCTGGGAAATGACGATCAGCATCGCCGCCTTCGCCGGGCCGAGCCCTGCCATACTCCAGATAACCGTGATCGTGATAAACGCGCCAATTGCCCCGCCGAGCAGCAGATACCACGGCTTTACGCGGAACAGATCCCCGATGGGCTCCCTCCCGGTGATGCACCATGCCGCAAGACAGACGGCAAACGCACTGATCTGCACCCAGCCGGCCGCCAGCCATGTACTCGTCTGTTTCGTCACCTCTGTGTTGAAAACGCCCTGAATACTCATCAGTGCGCCGGAAAGCAGCGCTGTTAAAATTCCCGCCATTGATTTTTCCTCCTGCTGTTTTTTTATGTACTCTCGGAGTCTTTCTGCGCTTGATTTTACGAGAAGATTTTTTGTCAGCTGCACCCAAATTTCTGAGGCGTACGCGGTGCGTACGTTGATGAAATTTGGGTGCAGCTGGCGGAAAATCGGCCGTAAAAGCAAGTGCAGAAAGGCCCCGAGAGTACATTTTATACTATTCCTTTTTTCCCCGTTTTTATACAGAACTCAGGGACAGCAGGAAAACAGCCGACCGGTCTCCTGCCTAGGAAACCAGACGGCTGTCTATTTCACATTACTGTAATGCTTTCTCCAGTTTTTCAATCATCTCATCGATGTCATCTTTCGTAATCACAAGCGGCGGTACCATACGAAGAACGTCGCTTCCGGCGGAAATCACAAGAAGTCCGTTCTCAATCGCGCGGTTGATGACTTCTCCGACCGGACGTCCCGTTACGACAAGGCCCTGCATAAAGCCTTTTCCACGGCGTGCTGCGAGGCAGTCATATTTTTCCACCAGCTCGTCCAGCTTTTTCTCCAGATACGGAGCCGTCTCTGCTACATGCTCTACGACATGCTGTTTCTCATAGCATTCAAATACAGCATTGACAGCCGCGCAGGCCAGCGGGTTTCCGCCGTATGTCGTTCCGTGGTCTCCCGGAACGAGCGAATGCTCTGCCGTCTTTTTATTCAGCACGAAGGCGCCGACCGGAACGCCGCAGCCAAGTGCTTTTGCACACGTCATGACATCCGGCTGTACGCCGTAATCCTGCCATGCGAACAGTTTTCCCGTTCTTCCCATACCGCACTGGATCTCGTCGAGAATCAGCAGGATGTCGTGCTCGTCACACAGATCGCGCACGCCCTGTAAAAATTCTTTCGTTGCCGGATAGATACCGCCCTCGCCCTGTACAGTCTCCATGATGATCGCACATGTCTTGTCGGTAATCTGTGCCTTTACGCTCTCCAGATCATTAAAATCCGCAAATTTAATGCCGCCGATCAGCGGTTTGAACGGATCCTGATAATGCGTATTTCCTGTTACAGAAAGCGCTCCAAGGCTTCTTCCATGGAAGGAATGGTTCATCGCGATGATCTCGTGATCGTTGCTGCCATCTTTTAAGTAAGCGTATTTTCTCGCTACTTTGATGGCTCCCTCGATCGACTCCGTACCGCTGTTCGTAAAGAATACTTTATCCATGCCGGATGCCTTCGCCAGCTTTTCTGCCGCGGAGCCCATCGGCACATTGTAGAACAGGTTGGAAACATGGATGACTTTGTCCACCTGGTCTTTCACTGCTTTTTTATAATCGTCATTGCTGTAGCCGAGCGCATATACCGCGATACCTGCTGCAAAGTCCAGATATGCTTTTCCGTCGGTGTCATACAGATGAACGCCCTCGCCGTGGTCGATCACGAGCGGGAACCGGTTATAGGTGTGGAGCACGTACTGCTCGGTCTGTTCCATATACTCATTCGTCTTCATGATTGAATTTCTCCTTGTTTTCCCCTAAAATCGCCGTACCAATTCCTTTGTTCGTAAAGATCTCAAGCAGCAGGCAGTGCTGGATTCTTCCGTCCATGATGTGGACTCTTGAAACACCGTTCTCAATCGCGTCGATACAGCCCTGGAGCTTTGGAATCATACCGCCGCCGACATTTCCGTTTGTGATGAGATCTCTTGCTTCCTGTACGTGGAGCTCGGAAATCAGGCTCTCCGGGTCCTTCGGATCTTTGTATACACCCTCGATATCGGTCAGGAATGCCAGTTTTTCCGCATTTAACGCCTCTGCGATCGCGCAGGCTGCGTCGTCTGCATTGATGTTATAGGTGTTGAAATCATCGTCCATGCCGACCGGGCAGACTACCGGCAGGAAATCGTTATCCAGAAGATCGTACAGCACTTTCGGGTTTACATTTTTGATATTTCCAACGAAGCCGATGTCCTCTCCCTTGGACAGCTTTTTCTCTACGTTTAAGAGACCGCCGTCTTTTCCGCTGATGCCGACTGCGTTGACACCGAGCGACTGAATCATGGTGACAAGCTCTTTGTTGACCTTATTCAGCACCATCTCTGCCACTTCCATCGTATCGGCATCCGTTACACGAAGGCCGTTGACAAACTTCGGTTCCATGCCGACCTTTCCGACCCAGCGGCTGATTTCCTTTCCGCCGCCGTGTACGATGATTGGTTTGAATCCAACCAGCTTCAGAAGAACAACGTCCTGAATAACGTTTCTCTTCAGCTCTTCATCCACCATCGCGCTTCCGCCGTATTTGATGACAATGATTTTGCGGTTGAACCGCTGAATATAAGGAAGTGCCTCGATCAGCACATTTGCTTTGTCCAGATACATCTGATTTACCATGATTTTTTCCTCGCTCTCCTCTTTTGATTCCTGGTTCTGCTGTACCGAAAATACGATTTCCCGGCACGTTTTCGTTGTATTCCCTCAGAATTTCATCCGAATGTTTTTAAGAACGGTAATCCGCATTAATTTTTACATAGTCATAGGTCAGGTCGCAGCCCCATGCCGTTGCTGTCGCCTCTCCCATGTGGATGTCGGCGGTCGCAGTTACTTTCGGCTCGGAGAGGATCTTCGTTGCCTCCTCCTCGCTGTAGTCAACGGCAACACCTTTCGTGATAATCTGCAGTTTTCCGGCTGCGCTCTCAAAGTAGAGATCTACATTTTCCGGATCGAATTTTGCTCCGGAGTAACCCATCGCGCAGAGGATTCTTCCCCAGTTGGCATCATGGCCGAAGATTGCCGCTTTCGTCAGACTCGATGTGATGACGGATTTTGCCAGTGTCACGGCCTGCTCTTTGCTCTCGGCTCCCTGAATCGTCACTTCGAACAGTGCGGTTGCGCCCTCGCCGTCGCCTGCGATGTGCATCGCCTGTGTTTTATTGACTTCAAAGAGTGCTTCTTTGAAAATCTTGTAATCCTCGTTTTCTTCCGTAATTTCCGGGTTTCCGGCAAGACCGTTTGCCAGAAGGAGAACGGTATCGTTTGTGGAAGTATCACCGTCTACGGAAACCATGTTGTAGGTATCCGGTACAACTTCGCTCAGTGCTTTCTGCAGCATCTCTTTTGAAATATTGGCATCGGTTGCCACAAAGCTCAGCATGGTGCACATATTCGGATGGATCATACCGGAGCCCTTGCACATGCTGCCGATCGTTACGGTTTTTCCGCCGATTTCGATCTGAACAGCAACTTCCTTCGGCTCGGTGTCGGTTGTCATGATCGCCTGTGCTGCTGTAGCTGCGGCTTCTCTTGTAGCTGCAAGCTGCGGTTTCAGCATTTCCACGCCGGCTGCGATCTTATCGATCGGGATCTGTTTTCCGATAACACCGGTCGATGCAACGAGAACGGAGTCCTCTGGAATGGAAAGTGCAGCCGATGCTGCCTCTGCGGTTTTTCTGCAGTAGCCATAGCCCTCCTCGCCGGTGCATGCATTGGCGATTCCGCTGTTGCAGACGATTGCCTGTGCGGTTGGATGGTTGTATACAATCTCCTGGTCCCATTTGACCGGAGCTGCTTTTACGATGTTTGTAGTAAAGGTTCCTGCTGCTACGCACGGTACCTCGCTGTAGACAAGTGCCATATCCTTTACGCCCTGTTTTTTAATTCCTGCTGCGCCGCCTGCTGCCTGAAAACCTTTTGCAGCAGTGATGCCTCCTTCAATCTTTTTCATTCTTTTATCCTCACTTTTCGTAAATTCCGTCTGTTGTCTGCTTCTGTCTTTTTTACGGGAACATCGGCGGCATGCACAGGCCTTCGTTTTCCGGCAGGCCGAACATCAGGTTCATATTCTGTACCGCCTGTCCTGCTGCGCCTTTGACCAGGTTGTCCATCGCACCCATCATGATGATTCGTTTCGTTCTCGGATCGATCTTGAAGTTGACATCCACATAGTTGCTTCCCTCGACCCATTTCGTCTGCGGGCAGACATCCTTATCGAGAACACGTACAAACTGCTCGTTGGCATAATACTTATCATAAACGGCTTTAACCTCTTCGTAAGTCACATCTTTTTTCAGGGATGCATATGCCGTTACGAGAATGCCGCGGTTCATCGGAACAAGATGCGGGGTGAAGTTCAGGGTGATCGGGTAGCCAGCTGCATAGGAAAGCTGCTCCTCGATCTCCGGTGTGTGGCGGTGGCCGGCAACGCCGTATGCCTTGATGTTTTCATTGACCTCACAGTAGAGGTTGTCCACTTTCGCTCCTCTTCCTGCTCCGGAAGTTCCGGATTTTGCATCGATGATGATGGTGTTGCCATCAATGAGATCTTCCTTTAATAAAGGATAAATCGAAAGAGTTGAGCAGGTCGGATAGCATCCCGGGTTTGCCACGATGCGCGCCTGTTTTACTTTCTCACGGTTGATCTCGCACAGTCCGTAAACCGCCTCGTCGATATACTGCGGGGATTTATGCTCGATCTTGTACCACTCTTCATACGTTTTTACATCTTTAATACGGAAATCGGCGCTCAGGTCGATGACCTTTACTTTCGAAAGAATTTCATCATTTACCAGGGAAGCACAGAGTCCCTGCGGAGTTGCTGTAAAAATGACGTCTACTTCCTTTGCAAGCTGCTCCATGTTGTCGTCCTTGCAGACATCGTCTACTAACTGAAACATATTCTGGTAAACCGACGCATATTTCTTATCGATATAGCTTCTGGAACCATACCATTTAATCTCCACATCTTTGTGTCCCAGGAGAATACGCACCAGCTCGCCTCCTGCATATCCTGTAGAACCGATAATTCCTGCTCTGATCATACCTTTTTCTCCTTTTTTCTTTCGCCCGTTTTCTTGTCTTGCCGGACATTTTTTCTTTTCTCTTTATGATAGCTCAATTATTTTCTTTTTTCAATGAAAAATCTTTGTTTTCTGCTGTCATATACCGTCGATTGCATAAGTATACACCTCAAATGTATATTATGCAAGTTTTTTTTGAATTTCTGAAAAAAAGCTTGCATAATCCTGTCGTATGATGTATATTTTAGTCATTGACGATGCACCGCGCATATAGGTGCACGAGAAATCCAAGGAGGATCTTACATTATGAAAGAAAAAGTTGTACTTGCCTATTCCGGCGGACTTGATACTACTGCCATTATTCCGTGGCTGAAAGAGACCTTTGACTACGAAGTAATCTGCTGCTGCATCGACTGCGGCCAGGGAAACGAGCTGGTTGGTCTCGATGAGAGAGCAAAACTTTCCGGCGCTTCCAAATTATATATCGAAAACGTTATCGACGAGTTCAGTGAAGACTTCATCATGCCGTGCGTAAAAGCAGGCGCTGTTTATGAGAACAAATACCTGCTCGGTACTTCCATGGCACGTCCGGTTATCGCAAAGAAACTCGTTGAGATCGCAAGAAAAGAAGGTGCTGTTGCCATCTGCCACGGCGCTACCGGTAAAGGAAATGACCAGATCCGTTTCGAGCTCGGCATCAAAGCCCTTGCTCCGGATATCAAAGTAATCGCTCCTTGGAGAATGACCGATGTATGGACCATGCAGTCCCGTGAAGACGAGCTGGCTTACTGTAAAGCACACGGCATCGACCTTCCGTTTGATGCAAACCACAGCTACAGCCGTGACCGTAACCTGTGGCACATCAGCCATGAGGGACTTGAGCTTGAGGATCCGTCCAACGAGCCGAACTACGACGATCTTCTCGTACTGACCACTCCTCCGGAAAAAGCTCCGGACGAAGGCGAGTACGTAACCATGACCTTTGAGGCCGGCGTTCCGAAGACCTTAAACGGAAAAGAAATGAAAGTTTCTGAAATCATCACCGAGCTGAACAAGCTGGGCGGAAAACACGGCATCGGTATTGTTGATATCGTTGAGAACCGTGTTGTCGGCATGAAATCCCGCGGTGTTTATGAGACTCCTGGCGGAACCATCCTGATGGCTGCACATGAGCAGTTAGAGGAGCTGATTCTCGACCGTGAGACCCTGAAAACAAAGAAAGATCTCGGAAACCTGCTTGCTGAGGTTGTTTACGAAGGAAAATGGTACACTCCTCTGCGCGAGGCAATCCAGGCATTCGTTGATGTAACCCAGAAATATGTAACAGGCGAAGTAAAATTCAAACTGTTCAAAGGCAACATCATCAAAGCCGGCGAGTCTTCTCCGTACAGCCTGTACAATGAGTCTCTTGCTTCCTTCACCACCGGCGATCTCTACGATCACCACGATGCAGACGGATTCATCACACTGTTCGGTCTGCCGCTGAAGGTTCGTGCGATGAAAATGCAGGAGCTGGAGAAAAACAACAACAAATAAGATCTGATCCTATGGATTCCCAAAAGAAAGCGGACTCGCTCCGCTTTCTTTTTTTGCATGCAAAAAGGACCCGCCCATTTCAGGCAGGTCCCTTTGTTTATTCGTAATATGCGTCGATTCCGTCCGCAATTCCCTGTGCCATCTTGTTTCGGTAATCCTCGGTTGCCATCAAACGGTCCTCGGAAGGATTGCTCATGAAGCCAAGCTCAATGATCGTGACCGGAATGGTACTCCAGTTGATGCCGCTCATGGAATCGGTGTAAATCACATCGCGGTTCTTCGCACCGGTGTCTTTGCAGAATGCTGCGATCATCTTCTGGGAGAGCTTCTGGCTCTTGCTGACCACATCACCGGAAAGATACGTATTTCTGCTGCTCGGTGCCATCGTGAGTGCTCCGTAAACCGACTGGTTCGAATCGCCGTTCGCGTGTACACGCACGAGAATGTCTGCTCCGTTCTGCGCGGCAAGTTTTGCACGCTCGGAGTTGCTGATATTGACGTCGTGCGTCTCGCGGATCATGTAAACATCGTAGCCGCGCTCCTCAAGGATATCGCGTACCTTTAAGGATACCGCAAGGTTCAGCTCATACTCATTGATGCCGGTTGCCACACCGCATGTTCCGGAAGCAACCTTCGCCTTATAGGTCGATGATCCCGGTCCGATCGGCTCTTTCTCGCTGTTTCCTCTTCTCTGGTGTCCTGCGTCGATTGCCACGCAGATATTTTTGCTGTTCCGGCGGACACCGTTTTTATCAACGTAATAGCCGTCGATGTAGGTATCCTTATAGATGCCGCCCCAGCTTCGGAAGTAATACGTTTTTCCGTCCACTTCCTGCCAGCCGTTCTTGTAAATACCGCCCCAGCTCCGGAAGTAATACGTTGCGCCTTTGATCGTTACCCACTGGCTCTTATACATGCCGCCCCAGCTCTGCAGGTAATACCAGTTATTATCATACCACAGCCATTCACTGTGCATCATTTTGCCGTCCTGCCTCAGATAATACCAGTTCTTGTCATACAGCAGCCAGCCTTCCCCTTTTGGGGTTCCGTTGCTGTCCATGTAATACCAGTCACTGCCCTTGGCCGCCCAGGCGTTCACGCGCATGCCGCCCCAGCTTTCAAAGTAATAATCAACGCCGTCAATCGTCTGCCAGCCGGTACTCATCACACCGTCTGCGTCTACATGGTACGTTCTTTTATCATGCACAAACCACTGATTCGTTCTGAGACTTCCGTCCTCATTCAGATAGTACCATGTTCCGCCGACTTTTTTCCAGCCCTGGAATCCGGCTCCGCCCCAGCTCTCGAAGTAGTAGAGCGTTCCGTCAATCTTCTGCAGTCCGGTGCTCATCACACCGTTTTCATCTACATGGTATGTTCTCTTGTCGTGAACGAACCATTCATTCGTTTTGACGCTTCCGTCCTCGTTCAGATAGTACCATGCCCCGCCGACTTTTTTCCAGCCTTTGTATCCGGCTCCGCCCCAGCTCTCAAAATAATAGAGCTTTCCGTTGACCATCGAAAGACCCGTGCACATGATTTCGTCTGCATTCAGATAATATCTCCGGTTCAGATGGGTGATCCACTCGCTGGCGGCCATCGTGCCGTCCTCTTTTCTGTATTTCCAGCTTCCGTCCTCCTGTTTCACCCAGCCGGCAGGAAGTTTCTCTTCCGGCTCCTGTTCGTTGTCCTCACCTGGAATCGTAACAGCCGGCGTCTCGTTTTCCGAAGTACCGCTCTGCTCCTGCACTGCCGCTTCCTCATCCGAATTCTGCTCGGAACTTTCCGTCTCATCCTGCTGCCAGGTTACGGCCGTGCCGTCATTTTCTGCTGCGCTTACCCTTGCCGGAAGCGCCCAGCCTCCTGCCGCAACGACCGCTGCGATCAGCAGTGCTGCGATTTTCTTTTTTGCCATCTGGTTTTCCTCCTTTTATCGCGCCATCTGGTAAATCTCATATACTTCCTGTGCGCCCAGCTTGCGGATGCGGGACAGTTTTACAGTGTCCTGCTGTGTTGCATCCATGGAAAGGGCACGCAGATCCTCATCCGACGGGTTCGGGATATCAAGCTCATGCAGGGAGGTCGGCATGCCGAGCGAATGGAAGAACGCTACTGTGCGCTCAATGCCTTCCGTTGCCCGTTTGTGATCGCTTCCCTCTGTGATGCCCCAGACTTTTTCTGCAAACCGTGCAAACCGCCAGAGAACCGTCTCATCATCGTACTGGTATTTCGCCCAGGCACCCCAGACTGCCGCCAGGGATGCGCCGTGTGCTACATCGTATTTTGCACTTAACGCATGGCCGAATTTATGTACCGAAAAATCTTTGCCGCGTCCGCACTCCGTCAGTCCATTGTGTGACAGACTTCCGCACCACATGATTTCCGCCATCGCATTGTAATCGGATGGGTTTTCCAGAACCTTCGGTCCGTTTTTGATTACGGTACGGAGGAGTCCCTCTGCGATCTCGTCCGTCATCTCGCACTGGCTCTCCGGAATGAAATAGCGCTCCATCGTGTGCATCATGATGTCGGTTACGCCGCAGGCAATCTGGTATTTCGGCAGGGTTGCTGCCAGCTCCGGATTCATGATGGCAAATTTGCAGCGGTTGAACGGCGTGTTGATGCCTGCCTTTTTGCCGATTGCCTCGTTTGTCAGAACGGCGGAATCACTCATCTCGCTTCCGGCTGCCGGAATCGTCAGAACCGCTCCTACCGGGAGAGATTTTGTCAGCGGTACTTTTTTCGTCCAGATATCCCAGAGTGCCTCCTCCGGATTTGCAGCTCCGTGTGCAACGGCTTTTGCGGTGTCAATCGAGCTTCCGCCGCCGACGGCAAGAATAAAGTCTGCCTGCATTTCCACTGCTTTTTTCACACCCTCCTCGGCAAGGGCAAGTCTCGGGTTTGGTTTTACGCCGCCAAGCTCTTCAAAGGCAAGGCCCTCTTTTGCAAGAGATGCTCCCACTCGGTCCAGAAGACCGCTCCGTTTTGCACTTCCGCCTCCGTAAACGACGAGCACCTTTGTGCCGCCCCATTTCTTTACCTCAGCGCCTGCCTGGTTTTCGGTCTCTTTTCCGAACACGACTTCCGTCGGGGTATACTGTATAAACTGATCCATCTTCTTATTTCCTCCCTGCATTTTTATTCTTCATAAATCCGTACGTTTCCCGAGCTTACACGGTAAAGATCGTCTCTCCTGTTTTCCAGAGACGGGATTTCATTTCTTGTCCGCTCCAGCACTTCCGGATCCAGCTCTGCGATGAGTACCTGCGGGGTATCATCTGCCTCCGCAAGAATTTCGCCGTCCGGCGCAATGATCATGGAATGGCCGTACGCCTCAAACCGCGCTTTCTGGCCGCACTGGTTGGCGGCGAGCACGTAGCATCCGTTTTCAATGGCGCGCGTGCGCAGCAGTGCTTCCCAGTGGCGCTCTCCCGTTGCTTTCGTAAAATCCGCCGCTATCAGAAATGCATCTGCTCCGGAGAATGCCATCAGCCGGTACTGTTCCGGAAAGCGGATATCGTAGCAGATGCTCATGCCGAACAGGCCAAGCGCCGTGTCCGCAAGAACAATTTCATTTCCCGGGCAGATCTCGCGTGATTCTTCGTAGGAGACACTGCCCGGAATATTTACGTCAAACATATGTATTTTGCTGTATTCTGCAATCGTTTCTCCATCTGGTCCGAACAGAAACGACGTGTTGGACGGACGCCCCGGATGGCGCCGTACCGTCATGCTGCCGCAGTGCAGATAGACATCGTACCGTTTGGCAAGGCTGGAAAACCGGCGGCTGACGTAGCCCGGCACTGCACTTGCGTGGCCCGGCATGTCTGCTCCCGTGTATTCTGCGGTCTCCGGGAAAAGAATCAGCTTCGCTCCCTGTTCCGCCGCCTCCCGCACATACTGCTCGGCCATACGCATATTTTCATTCATATCCGGCCCGGAATCCATCTGCACCAGGCCTGCAATTATTTTTTCCATCTTTTTGTCCCCTCGTTTCACATGTTATCTTGTGATTTTTCCGCTTATACTCTCGTTTATTATATCGTTACAGTTCACAGATACCTGCGAACTGTAACATTCGCAGCCCTCATTGAAAGTTTTGCTGCGCAAAAGGAGGGCTGCTCACACCTGAATCACTTTCTTACGCAGCGAAACAGCAAGTGTTTCACTGCTGATTGAACAGTAATATTATATCTCATATTCCCCAAAACAGCTACCCAAATTCGCAATTTTCATACCTTTTGCAGCTTTTATTTTTTAATTTTTGAAAATAACAATTGACAAATCCGGAAAACAGGAGTAGCTTAGAATCATAAGCTGTCGTGTTCGATCAGATGCGGCAGAAAAAATCATGAAAGGAGAACACCACTTATGATCAATCTTATTTATGCATCCAGCGTAAAACAGAATAAACTTCGTATGGCGATCAAACCAGGTGGCTGCCCTTCTTTCGAAATTCTTTGTAAGCATTAACTCTGCATAACAAATCTCTATGCATTCTTTATGCCTGCTATTTCGCACAGAAGGCGCGGTACGTCGATACTGCGGCTTTTTTTATTGCTATAAACAGTACGAAACCGTTCTTTCCGGCTTCGCTCCGTTTCCGGCAGGCAGATTCCGCGGTCTTCTTACCGCATCGATTCCCTTCTTTTATATACAAACGCAGCCTTCGCTTTCGTTTCCCGTTGTTCCGTTCCCACACTTACGGAGCTTTTGAAAGCCTATGTTCTGCCAGACACCCAAACGACATCAATGAGGAGGTTTTAACATTCATGAAGAAAAATCCAATCGGTAAGTACCTGCTCCAGAACTGGTACTACTACGTTTTCGCTTTTGGTTCCATGGCCTTAAGTGTCTTTCTCGATATGCTCGCGCCGCTTGTCACGCTGCACATCGTGGATGACGTGCTGGTCGGTCACAAAATGGAACTGCTCTGGAAATACCTTGCCGCCTTTCTTCTGATCGGTGCCGCAAAAGCCCTGTTTCAGTACATTAAAGAATTTTTATTCGATGTCAGCAGCGTCCGCGTCGCCAGCCAGATGAGGGACAACCTGTTCCGCCACGTCCAGCGGCTTTCGGTGGAATACTTTGACAAAAACAATACCGGCGAACTCCTCGCCCGCGTGCGCGATGACGTCGACCGGATCTGGGATATCCTCGGCTTTGCCGGCATGCTGATCTTAGAAGGCCTGATCTGTATCATGATGGCAATGGTCAGTATGGTCAAACTGGATCTGCCGCTGACACTCGTCTCCGTGGCGATCCTTCCTTTCGTCGCAGGCATCGCAATCCGCCTCGAAAAAGAACTCGACCGTGTCTACGATGCGATCAGCGAGGAAAACGCCGTCATGAATACCGTTGCACAGGAAAATCTCGCCGGTGTCCGCACCGTCAAATCCTTTGCACGGGAACCGTATGAGATCAAAAAATTCCGGAAACACAATCAGAAATACTGCGATCTCAACATGGATCAGGCGCGCGTCCTGATGAAATACGATCCCGCCATCTCGTTTCTTACGAAGCTGATGCGCGTGCTCGTCCTTCTCGCGGGCGGCTACGGTGTCATCCACGGACGCATTACGCTCGGTGTTTTAACGGCCTTTATGGAGTACACCTCCAAGATCACCTGGCCGATCGAAAACGTCGGCTGGCTCGGCAACTGCTTCGCTTCTGCGATTGCTTCCAACAAGAAGCTGAACAAAATTCTCGCAGAGGAGCCGCAGATCGCAGAACTGGAAAATCCGGTGGAGCTTTCAAAACTTCCGGGTGACCTGGAATTCCATCACGTCGATTTCTCCCTGCATGACACACCGATTCTGCAGGATATCGACTTTACCTTAAAGCAGGGCCACACACTCGGCATCATGGGTATGACGGGTTCCGGAAAAACAACCATCGTCAATCTGCTCGAGCGTTTTTACGATGTCACCGACGGTTCCATCTGTCTCGACGGCCACGACATCCGCACCCTGCCGCTGCGCACCGTGCGCGATACTTCTTCCGTCGTCATGCAGGACGTCTTCCTGTTCTCAGACACGATTTCTGAGAATGTCCGCCTCGGCAGCCGCAGCACGATGAAATCCGAGGAGGTACATAACGCTGTCTCCGCTGCATGTGCTTCCGAGTTCGTCGACCATCTTTCGGATCAGTACGAAACCGTCATCGGCGAACGCGGCATGGGACTTTCCGGCGGTCAGAAGCAGCGTCTTTCCATCGCACGCGCCCTGGCAAAACAGGCTCCGATCCTCGTACTGGATGATTCCACCTCGGCGCTCGATATGGAGACCGAATACGAAATCCAGAGCCATCTCGCCGAGAAAAAAGATGTTTCCAAGATCATCATTGCCCACCGCATTTCTTCGGTGCAGAGTGCCGATGAAATTCTGTATCTCGATCACGGACGCATCGCCGAGCGCGGCACGCATGAGAGTCTGATGGCACAGAAAGGCCTGTACTACTCCACCTGGGAGGCTCAGTACGGTGATTACCATAAAGCAAAGGCAGCCCTCGAGCAGGCACTTCCTGCCAATGCTTAATTCAATTTAATTTGTTACCCGACAACTTCTGTATTTACTTACCCGTTAAGAGAGGAACAATACGATTATGGCTATCAATTCCAGTAAAGTAGATGAAGAGCAGAAAGAGGTCTTAAAGAGCGCGACCATCCGCCGCCTCTTCTCCTACTTAAAAAATTATAAACGCCAGGTTGCCGTCGTTCTCGTGGTTCTCGCCGTTACCATCGCGATTTCCACTGTGAACCCGCTGCTCCTGGAGTACGCCATCGACGTCAATATTGCGCAGAAAGACTGGCGCGGGCTTGTTGCCCTCTGCGTATTCATGGTTGTGATCAACCTGGTTTACGCGGCCGGTGTCCGCCTGCGGATGCTTCTGATGGCGCGCATTACCAACAACATTCTTCTGGAAATCCGTGACGAGCTCTACACGCATATCCAGACCTTAAGCTTCAGCTTTTTCGATACCCGTCCGGCCGGAAAGATTCTGGCGCGCATCATCGGCGATGTCAACTCGTTAAAGGATGTGCTGAACGACGGTGTCACAAAGCTGATTCCGAACATTCTCACGATCATCGCTATTCTGGTGATCATGATGATCAAAAACATCTGGCTCTCCTTAAGTGCGATTCTCGTGCTGCCGCTGATCGCTATCGGCATGTATTTTATTCAGATCGTCGCACACAAGAGATGGCAGACGTTCCGGAAAAAATCTTCCAATGTTACGGCGTATATCCACGAGGACTTCTCCGGTATCCGCATCATCAAGAGCTTTACCGCAGAGCAGGAATCGCAGGGCGAGTTTGACCGGCTTCTTCTTGAGCATCAGAACTCCTTCATCCATGCGGTCCGCCTGGCGGATGGTTTTTCCGCTGTGATCGAGGTGACCTGGGGCATCGGAACGTTTCTTCTGTATTTTATCGGTATTTCCGTGCTCGGCGTGGATGCCGTTCCGATCGGTACGTTCACGGCGTTTGCGATGTATCTGACGATGTTCTGGGATCCGATCCAGAACCTGGCCGGTTTTTACAACAAGCTGATCACGAACCTTTCCGCTGCGGAGCGAATCTTTGAGATCCTCGACACACCGGCGGAGGTTGCCGACAAGCCTGGCGTCACAGAACTGCCGCCGATCAAAGGAGAAGTAACATTCGACCACGTCAGCTTTGCCTACTCCGATGATCCGGACACGCTGGTTTTAAAAGATGTCAGCTTTACAGCGGCTCCCGGTGAGACGATCGCACTCGTCGGCCCGACCGGCGCTGGAAAGACGACCATTGTCAATCTGATCAGCCGTTTCTACAATATTACTTCGGGAACGGTCCGCGTCGACGGCCACAGCCTGACGGATGTCTCCATCAACAGCCTGCGTGCCCAGATGGGCGTTATGACCCAGGACAACTTTCTCTTCTCCGGCACGATTCGCGACAACATTGCGTATGGAAAGCTCGATGCCACGGAGGAAGAAATCATTGCCGCCGCAAAGGCCGTGCATGCCCATGACTTTATCATAGAACTGCCGGACGGCTACGACACCGAGATCAGCGAGCGCGGTGCCCGTCTTTCCAACGGCCAGCGCCAGCTTCTCGCCTTTGCCAGAACGATGGTGTCTGATCCGCGGATTCTGATTCTCGACGAGGCGACGTCCAGCATCGACACACAGACAGAAATTCAGGTGCAGCAGGGAATCGAAAGCCTGTTGAAGGGCCGTACCTCGTTCATCATTGCGCACCGTCTTTCTACTATTAAAAATGCGGACCGGATTTTCGTGATCGACCACGGAAAGATTTTCGAACAGGGAACCCACGACGAACTGATGGCAAAACAGGGCGCGTACTACCAGCTCTACCAGGCACAGTTCCGCAGGGTATCGTAATCCGGTTTCACAAAACGTATCAAATATCTGCAAAAAGCTGCTTCCCCGCTTCTGGCGGACGCAGCTTTTTGTGTCTTTCCTTGACAAATGAATCACCCCTGCTATATGATGGTAACTGATCTTTTTTCGGAGGGTTACACTCTCCGTCTGCCGCTTCCCACTCCTGCGGCATTTGTTACTGAACGGTCTGATACGGAGCTTTTTCACAATGCTTCCGTATTTTCTTTCAGAAAGGAGTATCATGACGTTTTTTTCCAGAAAACATTTACGCCTTCTCCTCCTTCCTGCGCTCCTTCTTCTGACGGGCTGCGCAGGTTCCGCAAAGGAAACGGCGGATTCCACAGAGAACGAAAAACTCTCCGCCGTGGCGACCATTTTTCCGCAGTACGATTTTCTGCGTGCCATCGGCGGCGATCACCTCGATCTCCACATGCTGCTTTCCCCGGGCGCAGAAAGCCACTCATTTGAGCCGACACCGGGCGATATGATCACAGTTTCCGAATGCGATCTCTTCGCCTACGTCGGCGGCGATTCCGATGCCTGGGTGGAAACGATTCTCGATTCCGTCGATACCTCGAACAAAGAAGTCGTCACGCTGATGGACTGCGTCGACACCGTTGCCGAGGAAACGGTCGAGGGAATGGAGACCCACGGCCACGCACACGATCATGAGGACGAGGATACGGACCACGACGAGGATTCCCACGATCACGACGAGGATTCCCACGATCACGAAGACGAATCCCACGGCGAACAGGACGAGCACGTCTGGACTTCACCGAAAAATGCAATGCGGATTGTCCAGAAGCTCTGCGATGCGCTCTGCCGCCTCGACCCGGAAAACGCGGACGATTATCAGGCAAACACTGCTTCATACCTCGCTTCGCTTACCTCCCTCGATGAGGAATTTTCCGATGTCACAGCGAATGCCAGCCGCCACACCATCGTTTTCGGCGACCGTTTTCCGTTCCGCTATTTCGCGGACGCCTACGGCCTCGACTATTACGCGGCATTCCCCGGCTGCTCCTCGGAATCCGAGGCGAGTGCCAAAACACTTTCTTTTTTAATTGACAAGATCAACGAAGAGCAGATTCCTGTCGTCTTCCACACCGAGCTGTCCAACGAAAAAATGACGGACTGCATCTGTGAGGCGACCGGCGCGAAAAAGCTGCTGCTTCACTCCTGTCACAACGTATCCAAAGATGATTTCGAAAACGGCGCCACGTATCTTTCCCTGATGGAACAGAATGTCGCCGCACTAAAGGAGGCTCTGAACTAATGGCTCTACTTACCTGCAGTGATGTCACCTTCTCCTACGAGGGCATCCCGGTCCTGACCGATGTCAACTTTGCCCTGGAAGCCGGCTCCTACCTCTGTATTGTGGGCGAGAACGGTTCCGGAAAAAGTACTCTGGTCAAGGGACTGCTTCACTTAAAAAATCCGTCCACCGGCTCGATCACAACCGGCGACGGGCTTCATCCAAGCGAGATCGGCTATCTGCCGCAGCAGACCGCCGCACAAAAGGATTTCCCGGCGAGCGTCTGGGAAGTCGTGCTGTCCGGCCGGCAGAACCACCCGCATTTCCCGCCGTTTTACACAAAGGCAGACAAAGAGGACGCGCTCCGCAATATGGAGCTTCTCGACCTCCTTCCATTAAAGAAACGATGCTACCGTGATCTCTCCGGCGGCCAGCAGCAGCGTGTGCTTCTCGCTCGTGCGCTTTGCGCCACAAAGAAACTGCTGCTCCTCGATGAGCCGGTCACTGGCCTTGACCCGGTCATGACAAACGAAATGTACCAGCTCATCCGCCGCATCAACCGCGAGCAGAACGTTACGATCATCATGGTTTCCCACGATATCCGCAATATTCTGCCGGACGCAACGCACATTCTCCAGCTCGACCAGAAGCAGGTCTTCTTCGGTCCGATGGACGAGTATCTGAAAACCGAGGCGGGAAAACAGTTTTTAGGAGGTGCTGACTTATGATTTCAAATCTGCTGAAAATGCTTTCTTATCCGTTTATGCAGCGTGCCCTTGTGGTCGGCATTCTCGTCTCTTTGTGTGCCGCACTGCTTGGCGTCAGCCTCGTGTTAAAGCGCTACTCCATGATCGGCGACGGCCTCTCCCATGTCGGATTCGGCTCTCTTGCAATTGCAGCGGCACTCGGTTTTGCTCCGCTTGCCTTCACAATCCCTGTCGTCGTGCTTGCCGCCTTTCTGCTGCTCCGCATGAACGAATCCAGCAAGATCAAAGGCGACGCCGCCATCGGCCTGATTTCAAGCTCTGCGCTTGCGATCGGTGTCATCACGGTTTCGTGGTCGAGCGGCATGAACACCGATGTCAACAACTACATGTTCGGAAGCATCCTTGCGATGAGTGATGAGGACGTTGTTCTCTCCGTGGTGCTCTCCATCGTCGTGCTGATCCTGTTCGTCCTGTATTACAACCGTATTTTTGCCGTCACTTTCGACGAGACATTTGCCAAAGCAACCGGTGTCCGCGCAGAGGTTTACAACATGCTGCTGGCATTCTTAACCGCCATCACCACCGTCCTCGGCATGCGCATGATGGGCGCGCTTCTGATCTCCAGCCTGCTGATTTTCCCGGCACTGACCTCGATGCGTCTCTGCCATACCTTCCAGAGCGTGGTGATCTGCTCCGCGGTTCTCTCGGTGGTGTGCTTCCTTCTTGGCATGTCCCTCTCGTTTTTCCTGTCCTCCCCTGCCGGAGCGACGGTCGTAATCGTGAACCTGCTGGCATTCCTGATCTTTTCTGCGATTGCCAGAATCCGCGAGCATACCGCATAAAAAGTTTCCGATCTGACCTGCTTTGTTTTACTGGAGGTATTTTATGAATCGAATTGTAATTGCACTGTTAAAACCGTTTTCCTTCATCCCGGCGATTCTGATGATGTCGCTGATTTTCTCCTTCTCTTCCCAGAACGGAACGGAATCCTCACAGCTCAGTGAAAAAGTGGCGCGCAGCATTTTCATCACGATCGACCACGTCATGGACCGCGGATGGGATGATGAGAAGATCCAGGAACTGGCTGACGAGTATCAGTACCCGGTGCGGAAGCTGGCTCATATGACAGAGTACTGTCTGCTTGCAATCTGTGTTTCGCTTCCGCTCTACGTCTACGGCCTGCGCGGCTTCGCGCTCACGTTTCTTGCCGGCATCCTCTGTGTCGCCTTTGCCGCGAGCGATGAATTCCACCAGACGACGGTCGCCAACCGCGGCCCGTCGGTAAAGGACGTCGGCATCGACAGCATCGGCGTTCTCTTCGGCATCACGTTTGTACGGCTGTTCTGCTGGATTGCACTCGGCGGAAATACGAAAAAAAGAAAGCGGCGCAGACGGCGCTACTATTACTAAAAATATTGGATAACAGAAAAATCCCCGTTGGAAAAATCATTTCTCCTGAAACTGATTTTCCCAACGGGGATTTTTTCATTTTTCTTAAAAACAGCTCTTAGGAAAGTGAATCCGCATACGCCTGAATATCTGCCTTCATCTGAATCCAGGCATCCTCATGCTCCACGTAGTACAGAGGGCAGAGCTTTTCGGTTACATCATAGTGACGGATCACATCGTCCGAAGTCAGATTGAACCGCTTGCATAAGAAACCGGCGAGCTGGACCACAGAATTGTATGTCTCATCGGTAAATTCACCGCTGTCATCCGGGTGGCAGCATTCAATCGAGATCGTATCGAAATTACGCTGGTTCGATGCATACGACCATTCACTCGTCGGGATACACTGAACGACTTCTCCCTCGATGCCGACGACGAAATGGCTGCTGGCCTGCGCCTCCTGCGTCTCAGGCAGGTTTTCAAAGTAATCACGGTTCTGCATCGCCGTGCTTCCCGGGTTTGCGGTGTAGTGAATAACGATACCGTCCACCTTTTTCAGCCTCGTCTGCGGTCTGGACCAGCTGTTCGGCGTCAGAAGCTCCACATCAATCGGCGGAGCGCCGGTCCAATCGGTGATATCGTTGTCCTCATAATCAGAACCGGAATAGTCAACGGCCGTGATATCACTTGCCGTTTTTGCCACACGGCGGATGCCGCTGTAAATGCCGACGCAGATCAGCACCACCAGAACTCCCGTCAGAAACATTCTGCGGTGAAGCTGGCGCTGCCTCTGTTTTCTTGTCATTTTTCCCCGTCTCTTCTGTGCCATATGTTCTCTCCCCGCTGCAAATAAGCGCCCCCTCATTTGAAAAGGCAGAAGCTGAAAAGTTTCTGCCCTTTCCCCCTTCTGCCTTTTGCGACTTTTTATTCTTATTTATCGTCCACGCTGTAGTTCGGAGCCTCTTTGGTGATGTGGATATCATGCGGATGGGACTCTTTTAAGGATGCTGCGGAAATCTTCACAAATTTTCCGGTCTCCTTTAAGGTCTCAACATCTTTCGCTCCGCAGTAGCCCATACCGGAACGAAGTCCGCCGATCAGCTGGAATACAGTATCCTCTACGAGGCCTTTGTATGCTACACGGCCTTCCACACCTTCCGGAACCAGTTTCTTGGCGCCGGTCTGGAAGTAACGGTCTTTGCTTCCGTTCTCCATGGCTGCGATGGATCCCATTCCACGGTATACTTTGTATTTTCTTCCCTGGAACAGTTCGAAATCTCCCGGGCTCTCATCGCATCCTGCGAAGATGCTTCCCATCATGCAGACATTGGCACCGGCTGCGATAGCTTTTGTCATGTCTCCGGAGTACTTGATACCGCCGTCGGCGATGATCGGAGTTCCGGTCTTCTTTGCTTCCTCATAGCAGTCCATAACGGCTGTGACCTGCGGTACACCGATACCTGCAACGACACGGGTCGTACAGATAGAACCAGGTCCGATACCGACTTTAACAGCGTCTGCTCCGGCTGCGATCAGGTCTCTTGTTGCCTCTGCGGTTGCCACGTTTCCGGCGATTACCTGCAGATCCGGATAATGCTCTTTGATGAGGCGAAGTGTTTTGAAGATATTTGCGGAATGTCCGTGAGCGGAGTCGATGACGATCACGTCTACGTGTGCTTTTACCAGCGCATCGACACGATCGAGCACGTTTGCCGTGATGCCGACTGCGGCACCGCAGAGCAGACGTCCCTGCTCATCCTTGGCGGACAATGGGTACTTGATGGTTTTCTCGATATCTTTGATAGTGATCAGACCTTTGAGGTTGAAATCGTCATCGACAATCGGAAGTTTTTCTTTTCTGGATTTTGCAAGGATTGCTTTTGCCTCGTCCAGCGTAACGCCTACTTTTGCAGTGATCAGGTTTTCGCTGGTCATGGACTCTTTGATTTTCTTGGTGAAATCAGTTTCAAACTTCAGATCACGGTTTGTAATAATACCAACCAGTTTTCCGTTCTCGGTAATCGGGACACCGGAAATACGGAATTTTGCCATCAGATTATTGGCATCTTCCAGAGTGTGCTCCGGAGACAGATAAAACGGATCGGTGATAACACCGTTCTCAGAACGTTTTACTTTATCTACTTCTTCTGCCTGCTGCTCAATCGACATATTCTTGTGAATAATACCGATTCCTCCCTGACGTGCCATGGCAATTGCCATACGGTGTTCTGTAACCGTATCCATGCCGGCGCTCATCATCGGGATGTTCAGCTTGATCTTCTTGGTCAGATGCGTAGTCAGATCTACCATGTTTGGGGTTACTTCAGAATACTGCGGAACCAGAAGCACATCATCGAAGGTAATACCATCACCAATAATTGTACCCATTTTCTTATCTTCCTTTCTTCTTAAGTCTTTTTGATTTATCACCTAGTTTAACAAAAAACGAAAACGCTGTCAATCCATAAATACTTTTCTTGGTGCGCGGTTGCGGATATCCTTTAACATCACCTCATCCGGCTCGAAGATGACCATCTGCATTGTGTTGTCTTTTGAAATAACAAATGCATACGGTTTGTGACCCTGTCCTTCGATTCCGGAGGAATAGTTGTAACGTTTGATACTCTGGTTGTTTTTGTAGGAATCAAGCTGATGGGACTGGTACGGAGCCAGGATTTCCATGTTGGAAAGCTCATAGCTTGCGGCTCTTTTTCTTCTTGACTGCGAATAGATACGGTCGATATCGAGCTCGCCGTTGACGTACAGATACTCAAACTCTACCGAAAGCTTCGGGATAAAAATATAGTCTACGATTCCAAGTACCAGCGCAAGAAGCAGAATCAGCGGATTCATCATAATTCCTGCGGCTGCAAAAAGAACGGTAAAGAAGATCAGAACTCCTTTGATCGCCTTGTCTTTTCCTGTCTGCTGTTTTTTCACCAGCACTTCTGTGTACAGATCACTCATTTACTCCATCCTCCTCAAGATATTCGATCAGTTTTGCTGCATTGTCCGCGTTCTTTGTATTGACCAACACGGTCAGATAACACGGCTCATAGTACGTAAGGCCCATATCCTGGTACTTTTTCAATTTGGAAATGTCGAGGCAGGTATCTCCCGCCTTTATCCCGTACTTCTCACACGTCGCTTCGTCAAACAGTGTGGACAGATCCAGAAAATAATCGTCTTTGCTGTAGTTGTCGTACACGGCCTGTGAACAGATCAGAACATCCATGCTCTGTGCGGCAATCACGGCTGTGAATTTCATCAGCGTGTTGTAATCCGCGTTTTCCAGGTTTTCACCGAAGCTGTAGCTTGTATCGATGCTTACCTTTTCGTACTTATCTCCGGTTCCGAGCGCTTCTTTTAGGTCCTCCTCGATCGGACTTACATCCTGCAGTCCTGCGTAATCCACTACGGCAATGCTCACGAGGTCATAATACTTCGCATTTTCATGGATATTCACAATCGTGCCGATGATGAAGATAACAGCGATGATGCCGAAAATGACAGCCTTGTAGTATTCCCAGATATAGGCCAGTTTCTCTTTAAAATTCATTTTCGACAGCTTCTCTTTTTCGAGCTGCATCTTCTCCTTCCTTGTCATGTCGGATTCATAACGACTTGCCATGTGTGTTTCTTCTCCTTTGTTGTATTTCCCCCAACATCCTACAAATCAGTATAGCATAAAACGCCGGAAGCGTCCATATACGCCGCCCGGCGAAAGCATGAAAACTTTCTGAAATTTTTTGTAACGATTCAGGGCCATGCGAAATGGAAGAAAAACTTTCCACTAAAAAATCGGCCGGCAAAGACAGGACTTCGGAACCCATGTTCCGCTACGGTCTTTGCCAGCCGGTTTTCTTATTTTGTTTTACCAGACATTTTTATCCCGGAAATTACATCATTCCCATTCCGCCGTCTGCGCCTGCCGGCATAGCCGGAGCCGGCTCTTTGATGGTGGAAACTACGGACTCGGTGGTCAGAAGGGTTGCGGAAACGCTGGTAGCGTTCTGCAGTGCGCTTCTGGTAACCTTAACCGGATCAAGGATACCAGCCTGGATCATGTCTACATACTCTTCGTTGTATGCATCAAATCCAACACCTACTTTGGACTCTTTTACTTTGTTGATAACAACAGCGCCTTCCAGACCTGCGTTTGTTACGATGTGGAACAGAGGAGCCTCAAGTGCTTTCTGTACGATTCTTGCACCGATCTTCTCGTCGCCGTCCAAGCTGTCAATCAGCTCTGCAAGCTGTGTTGTTACATGGATGTATGCAGAACCGCCGCCTGCGATGATACCCTCTTCTACGGCTGCTCTCGTTGCATTTAAAGCATCCTCCATACGGAGTTTTTCTTCTTTCATCTCGGTCTCGGTTGCTGCACCTACACGGATAACAGCTACGCCGCCTGCCATTTTTGCCAGTCTCTCCTGCAGTTTCTCTTTATCGAACTCAGAAGTGGTCTCCTCGATCTGGGATCTGATCTGGCCGATTCTTGCTGCGATGGCATCTTTTGCGCCGGCACCGTCAACGATAACGGTGTTCTCTTTCTGAACTTTAACAGATTTTGCACGTCCGAGCATTTCCAGAGTAGCGTCTTTTAATTCCAGACCAACTTCCTCGGAGATCACCTGGCCGCCGGTCAGGATTGCGATATCCTCGAGCATTGCTTTTCTTCTGTCGCCGTATCCCGGTGCTTTGACAGCTACTACGTTGAAGGTTCCGCGCAGTTTGTTGATCACGAGTGTCTGGAGAGCCTCGCCCTCTACATCCTCAGCGATGATCAGCAGTCTTGCGCCGCTCTGTACGATCTGCTCCAGCAGCGGAAGAACTTCCTGAATGTTGGACAGTTTCTTATCGGTAATCAGGATATATGGATTGTCGAGAACGGCTTCCATTTTCTCCATATCGGTGCACATGTAAGCGGAGATATATCCACGGTCGAACTGCATACCTTCTACCAGCTCCAGCTCGTTCTGCATGGTCTTAGACTCCTCGATGGTGATAACGCCGTCTTTGGAAACTTTTTCCATAGCATCAGCTACCATCTGGCCTACTTCTTCGCTTCCGGAAGAAACAGCTGCAACTTTTGCAATCTGCTCTTTGCCTGCTACCGGCTGGCTCATCTCTGCAAGGATCTGAACAGCTTTATCGGTTGCTTTCTTCATTCCCTTACGAAGAACGATCGGGTTCGCACCTGCTGCCAGGTTTTTCATTCCTTCGTTTACCATAGCCTGTGCCAGAACGGTTGCGGTTGTGGTACCATCACCTGCTACGTCGTTGGTCTTTGCAGCAACTTCTTTGATGAGCTGTGCGCCCATGTTTTCAAAGCCGTCTGCCAGCTCGATCTCTTTTGCAATCGTAACACCATCGTTTGTGATGAGCGGAGCGCCGTACTGTTTGTCCAGAACAACGTTTCTTCCTTTCGGTCCAAGGGTTACACGTACGGTATCTGCAAGCTGGTTTACACCATTCTGAAGAGCGTTTCTTGCCTCTGCTCCATATTTAATCTCTTTTGCCATGATTGTCATGCCTCCTGATTTTTACTTGATTATTCTTTATTTTACAACTGCCAGAATGTCATCCTGTTTTACGATGATGTACTCTTCGTCTTCCAGTTTGACGTTGGTTCCTGCATATTTGGAATAGATTACCTGATCTCCGACTGCAACTTCCATTTTTACTTCTTTGCCGTCTTCTACTTTTCCAGGTCCTACTGCGATAACCTCAGCCTGCTGCGGTTTCTCCTGTGCCTGTCCCGGAAGTACGATACCGGATTTTGTGGTTTCCTCTGCTTTTAACTCTTTTAATACAACTCTGTCACCTAAAGGTACTAACTTCATTTATGTTTCCTCCTTCAAGATTTCATTCAGTTTTATTTATTAGCACTCAGTTCATTCGAGTGCTACTTGATGGTTCTTACTATAGTGTTTTCCACCTCATTTCGCAAATGCATGAATTTTGTAATTCTCTTTTTTTTTCTCGTGATAGCTCTTAATTTCTCTTATTTTCTCGTTTTTTCTTATTTTGGCAACTTTTTCATATTTTATACTCTCTTTAGAATCTAATTATAGTTTATTCCTAAAAACGGGAATGATACCATTTTTTTCCGCTCCCCGAATGCTTTTTTGCACAAAAAGAAACGGCGCCATTCTTAAACGGCTCCGATTCTTTTCTACATTCCACTTTTTTATTTTTTCGCCTCGTCCGGATGGGCATCGCCCTTTCCTTTCAGGTTCTTTCTTGCTTTGATCTCGTCGAGTTCATCAAAGATATAATCATTTAATACCTTGATATACGTTCCCTTCATACCGCTGGAACGGGACTCGATGACGCCTGCGCTCTCGAATTTGCGGAGGGCATTTACGATGACGGATCTTGTGATGCCGACGCGGTCTGCAATTTTGCTTGCAACCAGAATGCCCTCATCCCCGTTCAGTTCATCAAAGATATGGATGATGGCTTCCAGTTCGGAGAAGGACAACGTGTTGAATGCGGATTTAACCACCTGAACCTTGCGGTTTTCCTCCACATTTTCCTCGTTGACGGAACGCATCATTTCCAGTCCGACAACGGTTGTGCCGTACTCACTGACGATGATATCGTCGATATCGTACTGCGGGGTGCAGCGGTACATAAATACGGTACCAAGGCGTTCTCCGGCGATCTCGATCGGGCAGATAATTGCGGTGTAGCGCTCTACACCAGGCCGCTCAAAGCCGAGGGTCTGTAAATTGACGTTCTCTTTTGTGGAGAGTACGCCGAGGAGACGCTCGTTTAATGCGGCATCGACATAACCGCCCACCTTATCCTCGATCAGCTCCGTAATTTCTTCCACGCCCGGGCAAAGGCTGATGCCCAGCACTTTTCCTTTTTTACTGATCACCAGGATATTGGAACTTAACGTTTCCATCAGGACTTCACAGATATCGTTGAACACGACCTTCGTGGAGTGATTGTTATGAAGCAGTTTGTTGATTTTTCTGGTTTTATCCAGCAGTTGTACGCTCATGTTCTTCTCCTTTCTTTATTTTCTGCATTTTTTTGGCGTATCCGCCGAAAAAAATGCACACTGATGCCTTTTTCAGACAACCCTTAAAACTAAGCTCATTCTATCATGTAGTTTTCCGGAAATCAATATATTTTTCAGAAAACTATAAATTTTATAAAAATTCATGCTAAATTTTTTCGGATCTTCCTGTTTTTCCGCCTCGATAAGCAAAAAAAACGGCCTGCACCAGTTTTTCACCAGTACAGACCGCTTTGTCATTCTCAGTCTTCGTCTTTCTTTTCGCGTGCTTCTACATAGCCGCACTGCTCGTCCGCGCAGACCAGCTTATTGCCTTTTTCCAGCATATAGCCGCCGCACTGCGGGCATTTCTTGGCAGACGGTTTCTGCCAGGACATGAAATCGCATTCCGGATTGTTTTCGCATCCATAATATTTCCGTCCTTTTTTCGTCTTGCGCAGGATCACTTCTTTTCCGCACTTCGGACACGGAACACCGATCTTTTCCAGATACGGCTTCGTGTTCTTGCAGTCCGGGAATCCCGGGCAGGCGAGGAATTTTCCGTGCGGGCCGTATTTGACCACCATGTTGCGGCCGCAGTTCTCGCAGATGACATCCGTCACCTCATCCTCTACCTTAACTTCTTCGAGGTTCTTTTCTGCCTCTGTGACCGCCTCATAGAGATCCGGCCAGAAGTTCTCGACTACTGTCTTCCACGGAACACTTCCATCTCCAACCCTGTCGAGCAGAGCTTCCATCGTTGCCGTAAAGTTGACATCCACGATGCTCGGGAATGCCTCTTTCATCATGTTGTTGACCACCTCGCCGAGCTCTGTCATGTAAAGGTTCTTGTTCTCCTTTGCCACGTAACGGCGGTTGATGATCGTTGTGATGGTCGGCGCGTACGTACTTGGACGGCCGATGCCGAGTTCCTCGAGTGTTTTGACAAGGGAAGCCTCGGTGTAGTGTGCCGGCGGCTGTGTGAAGTGCTGCTGCGGATCCATCTTTTCCAGTGCCAGCTCCGTTCCTGCCTCCAGGCTCCGGACAGCGGCGTTTTTCTCTTTCTTTTCCTCATCCGGATCGGTGTAAACGGACATGAAACCATCAAATGCCAGACGGGAGGAAGCTGCTGTAAAGAGATACTCTCCTGCATTGATCCGTGCGGAAATTGTCTCATAGACGGCCGGCTGCATGCGGCTTGCCACAAAGCGTTTCCAGATCAGCTGATACAGGCGGAACAGATCTCTTGGCAGGGATTCTTTTACCATTACCGGTGTATTCGTCACATCGGTCGGACGGATGGCCTCGTGCGCATCCTGTGCCTTGCTGTTTTTATTCTCCGTCGTGTCCCCGCTTGCGGTATATTTTGTGCCGTACTGCTCCTGGATAAAGGAACGTGCTGCCGCATCGGCCTCCTCGCTGATTCGTGTAGAATCGGTACGCAGATAGGAAATCAGAGCGATCGTTCCCTTTCCTTTTACTTCCACGCCCTCGTAGAGCTGCTGCGCCAGACGCATCGTCTTCTGTGTGGAGAAATTCAGCACCTTCGATGCTTCCTGCTGCAGGGTACTCGTGGTGAACGGAAGCGGCGCTTTCTTGGAACGCTCTCCTTTTTTCACTTCGGATACGGTAAAGGTCTCATTTTCCAGTCCCTTTAAGATTTCATCGAGCTGCTCTTTCGTCTCGATCACCATCTTTTCACTGCCTTTGCCGTGGAATTTTGCAACGAGCGGTTTCTTCTCGCCTGGAATTTTCAGATCTGCTTCCAGTGTCCAGTATTCTTTCGGAATGAACGCATTGATCTCATCCTCGCGGTCGCCGATGATGCGCAGTGCAACGGACTGCACACGGCCGGCGGAAAGTCCGCGTTTGATTTTCTTCCATAACAATGGGCTGATTTCATAACCTACCATACGGTCGAGGCAGCGGCGCGCCTGCTGCTCGTCCACCAGGTTCATATCGATGTCGCGTGCCTGTTTGATCGACGCTTTGACTGCTGATTTTGTGATCTCGTTGAAGGTGATGCGGCGCATCTTGTTCTCATCGAGATTCAGCGCAATCGACAGATGCCAGGAAATTGCCTCTCCCTCGCGGTCAGGGTCAGTTGCGAGATAAACTTTATCTGCTTTTTTTGCGGCTTTTCGAAGAGATGCCAGAAGCTCTCCTTTTCCGCGGATGGTGATATATTTTGGTTCAAAGTCATGTTCTACATCAATTCCAAGCCGGCTTTTCGGCAGATCGCGCACATGGCCCATAGATGCTGCAACTTCGTAATTTGCCCCGAGATACTTTTTCACCGTCTTGACTTTTGCCGGTGATTCCACTATTACAAGATATTTTGCCACCTCTGATGCCTCCTGAATACATATTTTTATAACTGTCCAGATCTATATTGCGTTTTTCATATCGCATAGTTCTGCATCATTACAAATTCCAGAATAATTCCTAAATTAGTCGTAACTTCCACTGACTATACACCAAAAAGTTTTTTCTTGCAAGTGTTTTCCATTTTTAAAATGTACCATTTTTCGATGTTTCCCGACAAAATAACAGGATTTTTTCTATTTTTTAACGATTTTTCCTGATTTTTTTCTTTTCTTTTTCCTTTTTCAGACATGCACGCGGCGCAGAAGAGCCCCCTTTTTTCTTTTTCTTCTATTATAATTGTACACTGGGCGGAATATCACAAAACCTTTCTTTTCCTCGTCCCTTTTACGATAACGCCATGTACACGCCCGGCGGATTTTCCGCAATAACGCCGTCAATTTCGAGTGCCAGCAGAATGCCGGTCAGCTCCTGCAGCGGGATTCCGGTGCTGCCGGCAAGCTGTGCAAGATTCTGCGGTTCTGCCGCGAGTGTTTTCAGAACCATTTCCGCCTCTTTTCCATAGCGCGGACGCGGTGCGGCTCTTTTTGTCCCGGCCTTTTTCACGCCCAGCTCCTCGAGAATCGTTTCGGGTGAAATCGCAATTTCCGCTCCCTGCGCAATCAGGCGGTTGCAGCCGCGGCTTGTCGCATCCGTTGTCCGTCCGGGCAGGGCAAATACCGTTTTTCCCTGCTCCAGCGCGTAGTCCGCCGTAATGAGCGAGCCGCTCTTCTCTTTTGCCTCAATTACCAGAACGACATCTGCCAGCGCACTGATCACGCGGTTGCGGATCGGGAAATGCCACGGAAGCGGCTCTGCGCCCGGCGGAAATTCGCTTAAGACACCGCCTCCGTTTTCCAGCATCCGCCGCATCAGCGGGTAATTCTGTTTCGGATAGCAGATATCCACGCCGCAGCCAAGCACGGCAAACGTCTTTCCCTTTCCGCGCAGTGCCCCCTCGTGCGCCGCCGCGTCGATTCCGCACGCCAGTCCGCTGATCACCGCCACGCCGTTTGCCGCCAGCACCTGCGCGAAAAAGGCCGCCTGGCTCTTTCCGTACGCCGTACATATCCGCGCGCCCACAATCGCCGCTGTTTTCTGCTCATCCGCCGGCAGCGCGCCCCGCACAAAAAGGCGGGACGGCATGTCCGCGAACGGCATAAGCCGCTCCGGATAGCCCTCCTGCCCGCGGCCGACTGTAAAGATTTCCATCGCCATATGTCAGATCCTCCATATACTTTTGTCGGCGCTCCGAAAGCAGATCGCCTCGCTGATATGCGGCACGCCGATTTTGACCGCCCCGTCCAGATCCGCAATTGTCCGCGCGGTGCGGATAATTCCGTGGTAGGAACGCGCGCTGAGGCGCAGGCGGCGGAAGGCATCCTCTAAAAGCTCTTCCGCTGCCTTTTCCAGGATACAGTATTTCTCGATCTGGCCTGCTTTCAGTTCGCTATTGAAATGAATCGACTCCTGCCGGTAGCGCGCCGCCTGAATTTCCGCCGCTGCCGTCGCTTTTTCCCGCATCTTGGCCGAGGATTCGCACCGCTCCTCGCCGTGCAGATCCTCGTAGGAAAGTGCTTCCACCTGCACGCAGAGATCCATGCGGTCGAGGAACGGCTGGCTGACTCTCGAGAGATACCGGCTGATGTCGCCGGGTGCGCAGGTACAGCGCGATAAGTCGGGGTAAAAGCCGCAGGGGCAGGGGTTCATTGCCGCCACCATCAGAAATGACGCCGGAAACACATAGTTTCCGCTGACACGGGAAATCACAATCCGGTGCTCCTCGAGCGGCTGGCGCAGGATCTCAATGGTTGCGCGCGTCATCTCCGGGAGTTCATCAAGGAAGAGAACGCCGCGGTGTGCCAGCGTAATTTCGCCCGGGGACGGCTGTTTTCCGCCGCCTGCAAGAGCCTGCGGCGACATCGTGTGATGCGGAGCACGGAAGGGCCGCTCCCGGCGGACACCCTCTCCTTTGGCAAGCATTCCGGCGATGCTGTAGATCCGCGTTACTTCCATCTGCTCCTCCTCAGACATCGGAGGCATGATCGTCGGAATCCGCCTTGCGATCATGGATTTTCCGCTGCCCGGCGGCCCCAGCATCAGCAGATTGTGAAATCCGGCCGCAGCGATAAGCGCCGCCCGCCGCGCCGCCGTCTGGCCCTGCACTTCGGAAAAGTCCGGCTCTTTTCCGTCCTCCTTCTTTTGATTTTCTATAGACGGAAGCGACGGCATTTTCCCTTCACAGCAGTAGTTCAAAAGCTCCTGTAAATTCTGGATTCCAACGACGTGAAGCCCGCCGACCAGACCCCCTTCCGCGGCATTTCCGGCTGGAACAAGAAGCGTTGTGCATCCAAGCTCCCGCGCCTTCGCCGCTGCCGGAAATACACCGCTGATCTCCTGCACATGGCCGTCAAGGCCGAGTTCGCCGAGCACCATCGTTTTCCGGAGTGACCCGGGCGGAATCCGGCCGAGCGTCATCAGAACGCCCGCTGCAATCGGAAGATCGAAACGCGATCCTTCTTTTCGGACGTCCGCCGGGGATAAATTAATCGTAATTCGTTTCGGCGGCAGGGAAATTCCCATGTTTTTGAGGGCTGTCCGCACGCGGTCCTGCGCCTCCTTTACCTGGGCACTCACGTAGCCGACCATCGTAAACTGCGGCATGCCGTCACTGACATCCGCCTCCACCTGCACCGGAATCATCTCCATGCCCGAGACGGTGGCTGATAATACACTGCAATACAAAGAAAACCTCCTTTTCTTTCAGTAGCAGGTCGTATAGTTCCTATTTATTTTTCATTTTGGGAAAATGTCCGGCAAGAACACCGGGAAGATATTATCTTTGATTTTTGTTCGAAAAAGTAAGGATAAGGAAACCTTTTCTGCACCTGATTTCCTTACCCTTTATTATAGAAGCAGTCCGTTTGAAATGTCAAGCATTTACGAAGCGGCAAACCGTAACCGCAACTTTTCAATTGCATTCTTCTCGATCCGCGACACGTACGAACGGCTGATGCCGAGCCGGGCAGCGACCTGTTTCTGTGTGTATTCTGCTTTTCCGCCAAGGCCGTACCGGAGAAGAAGCACCTGTTTTTCCTGCTCTTTTAATTCCGAATCCAGATAACAGTACAGCCGCACCGCGTCCTCTTTCCGGTTGTACTGTTCCGCGATATCCTCCCCGCCGCCCTCCACGATGTCGAGCAGATGGATCTCATTTCCCTCCTTGTCGGTTCCGATCGGCTCGTAGAGGGAAATCTCCCGTGCCGTTTTCTTTTTGCTCCGAAGATACATCAGCAGCTCATTATCAATACAGCGGGCGGCGTATGCGGCCAGCCGGTTTCCTTTTTTCGGATCATATGTCATCACCGCCTTGATGAGGCCGATCGTTCCAATGGAAATCAGATCGTCGAGATCATCGGGCAGGCCCTGATACTTTTTCACAACGTGCGCGACCAGGCGCAGATTCCGCTCGACCAGAATGTCTCTGGCTTTTGTATCGCCCCTCTGATACGCATCCAGACAGCTTTTTTCTTCCTGTGCAGACAGTGGTTTTAAAAAGGGTTCCAAGAAAAGCGGCACCTCAAAGGGGATTTTTCTTTATTTTATGTTTGAATTGCAGGAAACGTGCCTGTCTGCTATACTGATAAGATCAGCCGGGTTTTCCGGCACTCGACATTATATTTTTAAGAGGAGGTTTCCTTTTATGACAGACCAGAAAAACGGACAGGAATATCTTTCTTTTGTGCTGGAAAAGCTGCAGGCGCGTCTTGCCGAGATCAGTCAGTCTCTGCTGGACGGACAGAAAGAAATTGAAAATATGCACGATTATTACTGGCAGAACTATACCGAGATGGACCAGTACGGATATGAGGATTACGACAATCAGCAGGCGCTGCTGCATCAGGTGAATGCGAATCAGGAGCAGCTTCTTCTGCGGAGCCGCTTCCGGAAAATGCTGGATTCTCCGTTCTTCGGGCGTGTGGATTTCTGCTATGACGGGGATGATGAGCCGGAAATTTTCTATATCGGCATCGGCAATTTTGCGGAGCGGCCGGGCGAGCTGCCGCTGATTTACGACTGGAGAAGCCCGGTCAGCGGTCTTTTCTACGATTTTGACCGCGGGCCGGCTTCCTATCTGGCGCCGGGCGGCGAGATGACAGGGGAAATCTGTTCCAAGTGGCAGTATAAGATCCGGGATGGAAAGATGATTTACGGATTTGAGAGTGATGTGAAAATTGATGATGATATTTTAAAGGCGGAGCTTGGCAGCAACGGCGAGGTACAGCTGAAGAATATTATCCGCACAATTCAGAAGGAACAGAATGCGATCATCCGCAATACGAAGGACCGGATTCTGGTAATTCAGGGAGCGGCGGGAAGCGGCAAGACATCGGTGGCGCTGCATCGGATTGCCTACCTTTTGTATCATGACAGACAGAATCTGAAGTCTTCGAATATTCTGATTTTATCGCCGAACGGGGTATTTTCGGATTATATTTCACATATTCTGCCGGAGCTCGGTGAGGAGAATATTCAGGAGATGAGTTTTGATCTCTTTGCTTACCGCAAATTACAGGACACGGCGGCGGACTGTGAGGATCGCTGTGATCAGATTGAGCGGGAGATGCGGGATCCAAAAGCCGCAGAACGGTTTGCTTTAAAACAGTCGCAGGCGTTTGTGGACCAGATGGAGGGATTTGCGCTGGAGCTTGAGGACGAGCTGATGAATTTCTCAGACGTTTCGTATAAGTCGTTTGTGAAGTCAGAATCGGAGATTATTACGCTGTTTTATGACAAGTTTGCGGATATTCCGCTGCTCTCGCGGATGGATGCGGTGGCGGAGACGTTTATTGACGAGATCGAGACGCTGCTGAACCGGGATCTGCCGGAGGAGGAGCGGATTCCGCTCATCGAAAAATTCCGGAAGATGTATGGGACGATGGATTTTTATGTTCTCTACAATCGTTTTCTGAAGAAAGAGGGATATCAGACGCTGCCGCGGCGGCCGTTGGAGAAGCGGAAACTGCGGTATGAGGATGTGTATCCGGTTCTGTATCTGAAGTACCGCCTGTCGCGGCAGGCGGAGCGGTCGAATATTAAGCATCTGGTGATTGATGAAATGCAGGATTATTCGCGGCTCCAGTATCTGATTATCCGGCGGATGTTTTCCTGTAAGATGACGATTCTCGGCGACCGGGCGCAGACGATGGCGGATCAGCAGCAGGATGTACTGCAGTTTTTACCGGGGATTTTCGGGAAGGATCTGCGGCGGATTGAGATGCGGAAGAGTTACCGGAATACGGTGGAAATTGCGTCGTATGCGGCAAATCTCATTGGCGTGACGGATCTGGAGCTGTTTGAACGGCACGGAATGCCGGTGTTGGAACGGGATGTCACGGATCTTGAGGCGGCTCTGCGGGAGGCAGTGGATACACTGTTTCCAGATGAGAAAACGTATGAGACAGCGGCGGTGATTGTACCGGATGAGAAGACGGCGGAACGGACTTATTTGATTTTGCGGGAGATTCTGTCGGAAAAAGATTTTGACTGTGAGAAGCGGCTTTCTTGGCTGAACCGTGACAGCTCCAGTTTTAAGAAAGGACTGACGGTTACCACATTTTATCTGGCGAAAGGGCTGGAGTTTGATCAGGTGTTCTCGATTTTCCCGAAGGACGAGAAACGGGAGATAATGATGCAGGCGCAGTATATTGCAGCGACCAGGGCATTGCATGAGCTGAGAGTGTATCATATTTAAAAACAGGGAGATCCTCCGAAAAAATTCGATTGGATCTCCCTGTCATTTTTATTTTCGATCAGATATGATAGAATCCTGCGGACTGTGCCGGGATGGTGATGGTTCCGTCTTTGGATTCTGCTTTTCCTCCGATCGTGTAGAGGGCATCCTTCAGCTCTGCACTGTATGGGAAGGACTGCTCTTTGTCGGATGGGTTGATGATGACGAGGACTTTTTCACCCTCAGCCTCACGGACGTATGCCAGCGGATACTGGTTTTTCTCTGCATAAACGAACTCGATGGTTCCGCGGCTTAAGAGTGCTTTGCTGCTCTGGCGGATCTGGATGAGTTTTTTAACTTCGTGGTACAGGGAATCCGGATCGGCCATCTGTGCTTTTGCAGTCGGACGGTCTTTGCCCGGATCCATGGTGATGTAGAGGTCGCTGGCCGGTGCGCTGGAAAATCCTGCGTTGGTGCTGTCATCCCACTGCATCGGAGAACGGGAACCGGTGCGGTTGTATCCGCCCTCAACGGATTTCAGGCCTTCGACGTAGCGCATACCGATTTCATCACCGTAGTAGATGAACGGCGCACCTGGCATGGAAAGAAGGAAAGCGAAAGCAATTTTCAGCTCATCCCCCTGCAGACGGCGTGCCAGACGGTCCATATCATGGTTTCCGGACGGGATGCAGATCAGGCCTTTCTGTGCGGTCTTATTGTAGTTGGTTTTGTAGGTCTCTACAAACTCAGAGATATCTCCTTTTCCGCGTTTGGAGAAGAATGGCTCATCGCAGCGGAACAGATCGTTGTAATGGGACGGTCCAAAGTGAAGCAGGAAGTCCATGTGGAAGCCGCCCTGTAAGGATTTGTCCGGCTCGCCCCACTCGGATACCATGGCTGCATCCGGGAACTCGGCGTCGAGGAATTTCCGTACCTGCTGCCACAGGCGGATGGTTCCTTTGCCTTCCTGATCGTTCTTTACCAGGGAGCCCGCCATATCGACACGGAAGCCGTCGCAGCCCATGTTCAGCCAGAATCTCATGACATCTTCCATCGCTGCCAGCGTTGCCTGCGGTCCCTCATCATCAAAGGACTGCTGCCACGGTTTTTCCGGATCCGGCTGATAAAAGCCGTAGTTCAGGGCCGGCTGGTTGGAGAAGAAGTTGATGGCGCAGGCGCCGTCACGCTCGGAAATGCCGCGCAGGCTTCCCATTCCTTCCGGTGCTTCCCATACGTTATTGGTCCATACGTAGCGGTCTGTAAATTCATTGCGGTCTGCTTTCATGGATTCTTTGAACCATGGATGCTCAACAGATGTATGGCCCGGAACCAGGTCGAGCAGAACGTGCATGTCACGTTTGTGTGCCTCTTCGAAAACTCTCTTCAGATCCTCATTCGTTCCGTAGCGCGGTGCAACGCGGCAGTAATCTGCGACATCGTATCCTGCATCACCAAATGGGGACAGGAAGCACGGGTTGATCCAGATGGCGTTGCAGCCCAGCTCCTTGATGTAGTCTAATTTTTCAATGATACCCTGGAAATCTCCGATTCCGTCGGCGTTGGTGTCGTTGAAGGACTGCGGGTAAATCTCATAAAATACTGCGTTATCTAACCATTTTGACATTTTTTCTTTCCCTCTTTCGCTCTTTCGCTCTTATTTCTGCTGTATTTTCGTCGTTGCAGCAAGTGTTTCTATATGATATATTACTACTGTATCCGCTGAAATACCAGTAATTTCCTATTTCATTCTAATACTATTCTATGATTTTATGCATGCCGCGCTCTGCCATTTCCGGCATTTTACGGACATGCTTTTTGGAGGAGGATTTTATGATGCTTTCTGCTGCGAAAGAAAAACGCCAGCACGGCTCCATGCAGGTTCCCTACAGTTATTATGACTGCCGGATACTCGACTATTTTCCCGGCGTACCGCTGCACTGGCACGGGGAGATGGAGCTGAATTATATCAAACGCGGAACGGGGTATTTTCAGTATGAGGACCGTCTGCTTACGGCGCATACCGGTGATATTTTTCTGATTCAGCCGAACCTCGTACATGCCATTCTGCCCGCCGAGCAGGAGTCGATGTTTTATGATACGATTGTTTTCCACAAGAATATGCTGATCGGCGGGTATGACGACCGCAGCTACACGGAAATTCTGCAGCCGTTTTTCTCCGCCCGGCGCCGCATCCAGGCACCGATTTCACCCGAACATTCCAGTTATGCTGCACTTTCTGCATCCGTCCAGCAGATTTTCCGCTGCATCCTTGAAAACTCTGCTGTCTCCGATCTTCTGCTGAAAAGTGAGCTGCTCCGCTTCTTCTATCTGCTCGCCGCATCGCCGGAACTCTGCACCGATCGTCCCGCCATGCCTGCGGCTGCTGAAAACCTGCGGCCTGTGCTCGCCTATATCCAGGAGCACTTCGCCGACCCGATTACCATAGAGGAACTTGCCAGGCTGTCGCATTTGAGCAAAAGCTATTTTATGAGCTGTTTTAAGCAGACCTTCGGACTCGGGGCCGTTGAATATCTGACACAGTTTCGGATCAAAGCCGCCTGCGAGGCGCTGCGCAGTACGACGCAGAGTGTGTCCGAAATCGCGTACGACAATGGTTTCCGCAACCTTTCCAACTTCAACCGGCAGTTCCGAAGCAAAGTGGGATGTACGCCGCAGATGTATCGGAAGGAATTTCAAAATTCATAAATTCAAAAAGGGATGCATCAAAATATGCATCCCGAAAATCTATCTCTGATCCTATTTTTATTCCGTAATCTCCGGTACCGACGGAACATCTTTATCTTCTTCCCGCCAGCTCCCAGAATGCGACAGCGCTCGCCGCAGCGACGTTCAGTGAATCCACACCGTGTGTCATCGGAATCAGCACGGTTGCATCTGTTTCAGCGATCGTATCACTTGCCAGTCCGTCACCCTCGGTTCCGAGCAGAATGGCGAGCTTTTCATGCGTTTTCAACGACGGATCATCCATCGGAACGGAGTCTTCTTTTAATGCCATCGCAACGGTATAAAATCCAAGTTCCTGCAGTGCAGCAATTCCCTGCTCCGGCCAGTAACTGCCGCCTGGCAGCACGGTCCATGGGACCTGGAAGACATTTCCCATGCTCACGCGGATGGCGCGGCGGTACAGCGGGTTGCTGCAGCCTGATGTGAGAAGCACGGCATCGATGCCAAGCGCGGCGGCAGAACGGAAAATCGCACCGACATTCGTCGGGTTCACGACATTTTCCAGAATCGCCACGCGGCGGGCATTCCGGCAGATTTCCTCCATAGCCGGAAGCGTGCGGCGGTGCATCGCGCAGAGCATGCCGCGCGTGAGGGCAAAGCCTGTGAGCTGTTCCAGCACCTTCGTCTCTGCTGTATAGACCGGCGCGTCCGGGCAGTGCGCAAAGAGTGCTTCGTTTGCGGCAAGCTCTGCGCTTCCGGCAAGGAACGAAACCGGTTCATATCCGACATCCAGCGCACGCTCGATGACACGCGGACTCTCCGCAAGAAAAAGGCCTGGCTGCGGTTCATAATAGTGCAATAACTGCGGTTCTGAAAGACGCGCATACACGTCGAGCTCCGGCGCCGCAAAGTTTTCGATTTTTCTGATCTCTGACATAATATTGATTTCCTTTTGCGTTTTCTCTTTGTTTTCACTATGTTCTATTGTAGCAATCCCGCTCCCGTTTCGCAATCCATTCTTTTTCCCGCCGGTGCCGTTCCCCGCACCATTCGCCAAACCGTGCTTCCAGCACGCATCGAATTTTCTTGTTTATCTGTCTTTTTTAAAAATTTCTCAATTTCCTCTTGCCAAACGCCGCCAGAGACGTTATAATAATCGACGGTTCAAAATTAAAAACTGCAGAAAAGATTGGTATCAGATTGGAAACGGCACAAGTGCATTGCTTGGTTAACGAACAACACATGTGTCTTTTTTGCGCCCATTTTTCAAAATTGCAAAGAAAAGGAGAACAATCGATGCCAAAAACAAAATTTCAAAACGTTGTATTTACCCTCATGATGTCCTTTCTGATGGTCTATGCCATGATCTGCTACAACATTTCCATGAACATCGGCGGAATGACAAATCAGGTCTTTCTGATGGCGTTTCACGAGATGATAATCATGTGGCCGGCCGCTTTTATCCTCGAGTTTTTCCTCGTGGATCATCTGGCTCACAAATTAGCTTTTTGCATGGTAACACCGCAGGATCGTCCGATCGTAATCACGCTGGCAATTTCCATTATGATTATTGCTATTATGTGTCCGATTATGAGTTTTATTGCAACGCTGCTGTTTAAAAATGCCGGAAAGGAATTCGTTGCTGTCTGGCTCCAGACCACGTTTTTAAACTTCCCGGTTGCCTTCTTCTGGCAGCTCATGTACTGCGGACCCTTCATCCGTTTTCTGTTCCGCAAACTGTTTCCGGAAAAATAAGAAAAGATATCCACAAAGGCGAACCGCTTTTCCCCTCTCTTTCCACAATTTCTGTGGACAGACGGTGCAAAATGGTTCGCCTTCTGTGGATATCTTTTGTTTTCTTCCGGGATTACTCCTGCGGTACCGGATTGGATACGCTGACTACATGATCATACCAGGTTCCTTTTTTACCAATGATCGCAACATTGAAATCCTCGTCCAGTTTTTCTACCGGGATATCAAAGCCGTACACTTCATCTGTGGTTCCGTCAGAATACGTTACCTCATCTGTGGTCGGCTCGATCAGCTCTGCGCCGTCTGCCTGTGCTTCTTCTTTTGTTCCCACAAAGACATTGACAATGTTTTTGGATACCAGGCTGACGTGGATGGTCATTTTTCCGTCTTTTACCGTCAGGACACCCTTTCCTTCTTTTGCTTCATTGACATGGAACATATTGCTGTCTGTATTGAAGTCTGCCGTATACGTACCGTCTTCCAGCTCTGATGCGCTGCTTTCTCCTGCAGTCTCCGCTGCCGATGCGCTTTCTGCTGAAACATCTGATGTGGATGTACTGCTCTCTGCCTTAGATGCATCCTGTACAGAAGCGGAAGATGCGTCTGCCGCAGAAGACGCAGATACTGCAGATGCAGAAGATGACGCTGCATCCTTTCCGCCACATGCGCCGAGCATGGATACAGTCAGTGCTGCTCCAAGAAAAAGAACTGCCAATTTTTTTCTCATAATAAAATTCCTCCTTGTATCACCTTGAAGCGGATCTTTTTCATCCGCTCAACTTAAAATCCGACAGCACACTGAGTCTCTTCAGCCGTACTGCCGGATCTTATTTTACTCTATTTTACGTTCGGAATACAACCCCTAATTATTCAGCATCGTCCTGAACGCCGTTGCCGTCCATAGCTGCCTTGGTGTGCTGTACATACAGCTGCTCAACAGCATCAATTCTTCCAAGACCTTCGATCTGAGTGTTGATCTCATCGAATGCACCGGATGCCTCAAACTGGCTCTTCCAGGAATCCTCATCCTCGCCTGCCATATCGTTGTTTGCGTGGTCACCTGCAACAACCATCAGCGGACGAAGAATTACTTTCTTGTATCCGGCTGCTTTTACTGCCTCGATCACATTCTCGCAGGCGGTCTCTTCCGGCTCGCCCTCAACGGTTCCGATGAATACGTTTTTGTATCCAAGAGTATCCATCTGTGTCTGCATCTGGCTGTAAGTTACTTTTGCATTGTGGGAAGTACCATGTCCCATAAATACGAAAGCAGTGCCGTCCTCTGCTGCTGCATCCAGACTGTCATAATTTGCAGATTTTACTGCCTGTGCCGTGATTGCTTCTGCAACGGCCTGTTTGTCCTCGTTGATTACGGTAGCGTCACTTCCAACCTCGCCAAGCAGCGGCTCTGCGATGGTTACGGACTCAAATTTATCTTTATAGCTATCTACTGCTTCTTTCAGCTCGTCGTACTCTGCGCCGTGCATCAGATGAGTCGGCTGAATAATCAGTTTTTTCACGCCATTGCTTACAGCTCTTTCCAGTGCCTGATCTACGTTGTCGATCTTCTCGTCATCGCGGGCCTGTACATGGTTGATGATGATCTGTGCAGTGAAGGCACGTCTTACGGACCAGTCCGGATATGCAGCCTGCAGAGCTTTCTCAACGCCTCCGATATCCTCAGCACGGCTGTCGTTGAAGGAAGTACCAAAGCTTACAACCAGAAGCTCATTCTCGCCGATCTCGTCTCCGTTTAACGGATCATCCTTGGAAGCATCCCCTGTGTCTCTTCCGAAGTAATCCGGATCTGCGTTCTCACCTTCTACGAGTTCTTTCTGTGCGTCTGTCAGGGCATCCCATGCCTCTTTTGCTTCTTTGCACTGCTCGTCGGTGTTATCATTTCTTTCCTGTACATAAATTGCGTCAATCAAAGCTGCCACTTTATCTGCTGCCTCCTGGTCTGCATCTGCGGATACCTCTTCAGATGCAGAAGATGCGCTTACGCTGCTGCTTGCTGCTGTGGTGTCTTCCTCAGATGCGGAAGATGCACTTACGCTGCTTGTTGCTGTGCTGCTTGCGCTGCTGCTGGATGCGTTGCTGCTTCCGCATGCGCCGAGCATAGATGTTACCATAGCTGCTGAAATTAAAGCGACTACAAGTTTCTTTTTCATTTTTGTTTTCCTCCCATTTGCTGGTATCTTTGCAACAACCAATATCGGGGACGTTTTACATTTCAAACTATGAGAAACACGCTCCGCGAGTTTCTCAAGTTATCGCGGCAGTCGCTAAGGTCTCGTGCAAGCACGGACTTTGGCTCGTTGCCCGCGTAAATAGAAAGAAGCCCTTTCGTTTTTCAACGAGGGGCTTCCAGTATTTTCATCACAAAGAAAACCATCTCACCCGCTGTGGGGCAAATGTCCGCTTTCCTGTTTTGTACTGCCAGTTCCTCGTGGCACGAACGTAACGTTCCTGTACTGCGAAAGGCAGGTCTCCCGGCTCATTGCTTCAGGATTTGACTCCAGCGCATCGGTCTCCTTCCCGGTTTCCCAGTGGATCATTCCCCTGCTTGCAAAATACGGTGACGAGTTCGTGCAGGATTCACACCTGCTTCCCTTTTCACCGGACACGCATGTCCGACACCTTACACATCGATATTTAATTGTTTTTTCTTTAACGACTGTTAGTGTAGCACATCGTCTTTTCTCTGTCAAGTGCTGTAAAATCAGGAAATCCGGCCATTTTCCATTTCATATACCACATCCGCGACGTTCATCGTGGACACTCTGTGCGATACGAGCACAATGGTTTTCTCTTCTGCCGATTCTTTCAGGGATTTCAGAATAATTCCTTCATTTAAGGAATCAAGATTCGATGTCGGCTCGTCCAGCAGGATCATGGATGCGTCATGCAGGAATGCCCGCGCGATACCGATCCGCTGTTTTTCTCCGCCGGACAGCGTATCGCCGAGTTCTCCGACTTCGGTGTCGTAGCCGTTTGGCAGTGTCATGATGAAATCATGTATGGACGCCTTCTTCGCCGCCTCCATAATTTCTTCCCGCGTCGCGCCGGGTTTTGCAATAGCGATGTTGTTCGCAATCGAATCGTGGAACAGATGTGTCTCCTGCGTCACATAGCTTTCCATATCGCGCAGATACTTCGTCGGGATTTCGCGGACATCGGCTCCGTCCACGGAAACGCGCCCCGTCTGGACATCCCAGAAGCGCATCAGAAGTTTTAAGATCGTCGATTTTCCGGAACCGCTCGCGCCGTGGATGCCGGTGATTTTTCCCGGTTCCAGTTTCAGCGAATACTGATCCAGAATCGTCTCGTCTTCGTAGGCAAACGTTACATTCTGCGCCTCGGCTCCTGCAAATGCGTGGTCACCGCCGGATGCCGCATCTCCCGGAATTTCTTCCACCAGCGGCGCTTCCTCGAGAAGGGAAAGCACACGCTCGCCGCTTGCCAGCGTCTGATTCAGGTTATTCGACAGGCTGGACAGCGCCACGACCGGGCCGAAGGAACCCATCATCGCGATTGTGCAGGTCAGGACTCCCTCAAATCCGATCCCGCCTTTCGTGTAAAGATAGATCGTCAGTGCCAGCATGCCGAACGATGCCAGAAGAATCACCATGTTGGTGACAGACCGCTGGGAGCCTTCCATGCGGCTTAAGTTTTCCTGCACAGAAGCCAGTTCTTTCGACCGCCCTGACATCTGCTCTTTCCGTTTTTCGCCCTGTCCGTACTGAATCGTCTCGTCGAGGCCACGCAGGGAATCCAGCACGAAGCTGTTCAGCTCGCCAAAGCCTGTCCGGAACTCCATTCCTTTCTGGCTTCCGCGCTTTCCGTTCCACATCGGGATCACAACGCCGACCGTCAGATACGCCGCAAGTGCAAGCAGCCCTGCCAGAACATGGTATCTTCCAATGAAGCATACCATAATCAAAGAAGTTAATGCTGCAATCGCAATCGGGGAAATCGTATGCGCATAGAATACTTCCAGAAGTTCGATATCGGTTGTGATAATCGAAATCAGATTTCCTTTGTCCCGTCCTTCCAGCTTCGCCGGGCAGAGCTTCCGCAAAGCTGCAAACACTTTATGGCGGATGATCGCCAGCAGTTTAAAAGCAATAAAGTGGTTGCAGTACTGCTCCGCATAATGCAGAATGCCGCGCAGCACCGCGATCACGATCATCACCGTGAGTATCGTTTTTACCGGGGTATGTACAAGCCACATGTTTTGCACCGAAAGGCTCGTCCCTGCCGCGCCCGTCAGTAAGCCATGCACGATGACCTGTCCTGCCAGAATCGTCAGGAAGATCGCACATAAATATCCCATTGTTCCAAGAATAATTGCCGCCATCATAATATGAAGCAATGGCTTCACCAGCCCGATCAGGCTTCCCATAATCCGGAGGGCGCTTCTGCGTTTTGCTGTATTTTTCTTCTCGTGCATCATGCATTCCCCTGCTTTCCATAGTTTTCCAGTACCATCTGGCTGTCGTACAGATGACGGTATGCGCCGTTCTGTTCCATCAGTTCCGCATGCGTTCCACGCTCGCAGATGGTACCGTTTTTCAGGAAATAAATCTGATCTGACTGTACGACGTTCGCAAGGCGGTGGGAAATCAGCAATACCGTTTTCGTCTTTGCGAGTTCATGAATCACATTCATGATCAGCTCTTCACTCTCGACATCAATATTCGATGCGGCTTCATCAAAGATATACACCGCACTGTCGCTCCGAAGCAGCGCCCGCGCAATCACAAGACGCTGGCACTGGCCGCCGGAGAGGTTTCCTGCTTTTTCGAGAAGCTCTGTCTGCAGTCCGTTCTGTGTCTGTAAGAATCCCAGCAGATTGACTTTCTGCAGAACCGCCTCCATCTCCTCCTTCGTCGCATCCGGTTTCGCCATGCGCAGGTTCTCTTCTACGGTTCCTTTAAATAAGTAACTGTTGTGGCGGACCAGAACAACGTGCTTCATCAGATCCGTCTCATTGACTTCCGAGAGCGGCACGCCGCCCAGGGTGATGCTTCCCGCATATCCGCGGTTCTTTGCCGCAAGGATGCCCGCGATCGTACTCTTTCCGCAGCCGGATTCGCCGACCAGTGATACAAAACTGCCCGCCGGGAGCGTCAGGTCAATGCCTTTTAAGATTTCCCGGTCCTCTTCATAGGAAAAATGTACATCCTCCAACACGACATCCAGCGGTCCGTCCGGCAGCGTCCGCTCTCCCGTCTGCGGCTCCGGCAGATCGAGGATTTTGAAAATCTTGTCACTCGCCGCCATGCCGTTCATCGCGATGTGGAAGAATGATCCGAGCAGACGAAGCGGCAGGAAAAACTCGCTCGCCAGCAGCACAATGCAGAGCGTGCCGGACACGGTGAGGTTTCCTTTCAGAAATTCCGATACCGCCACCGCCATGCCAACCGCCGCGCCGCCGTATGCTACGATGTCCATCACGCTCGTTGAGTTGAGCTGCATCGTCAGAACTTTCATCGTGATCCGGCGGAAGTTCTGGGATTCCACATCCATCTCGTCGGCTTTCTGCTGGTCGGCCTGATAGATTTTTAAGGTCGTCAGACCCTGCAGATTTTCAAGGAACGAATCGCCGAGCCCTGTGTAAATACTCCAATATTTGTTCAGCAGCTTCTTCGCAATCTTCTGCACAACCACAATCGAAATCGGGATCAGCGGCACACAGATCAGAAGAATCACGCTCGCTTTCATGCTCACCCGGCAGAGGATGGCGAACAGCGTGAGCGGCGCAATCAGGCTGTAGAACAGCTGCGGAAGATACTTTCCAAAATAGGTTTCGAGCTGCTCCACGCCTTCCGTGGATACCTGTACGACCTCCGAGGATGATACCTGTTCGCTGTAGGATGCCCCCAGTTTCAGCATTTTCTCATAAATTTTTTCACGCAGAATCCGTTTCACATCCACACACGCAAGATACGAAGACCTCGCACCCATCCGCTCGCAGAAAAAGCGGATCACAACAACAATTGCCAGCATAAAAACCGTCCGTTTCACAGCCGTCGCCGTTACCGCGCCATACACAACCCGCTCCAGCAGATCGGCAATCGTAAATACCGCGATCACCTGCGACAGAAGCGCCGCCCACTGCCACAGAATCGTGTACACGATATACTTTTTCGCGTGGGACAGCAGCCCCACCAGTCTTGTTTTAATCATAAGTACCTCTCTTTTATGCTTTTGCTTTTCGCTTCTCTCTCATGCTGCAGATTAAATGCCAGATAGCTAAAATCGGATGATACAGCAGCATCCTCGGCCCCGAAAACCGCATAACGGCGCGGATCTTTTCCCGCATTTCCGGCTTGTAGCAGTGTACTTTGCAGTTTGCGCAGAATGTTTTCTGTTCCATGAAGGGACATTTCTGGCTCCGCTGTTTTGCATAGTCCGCTAATTTCTGACATTCCGGACACATCCCGCCGGATGCATGCCCCTCTTTTCCATGGTTCTTCCGGCAGTACAGGCGGATCATCTCTTCCACGACGTACTGTTCTTTCTGCCGCTTTTTTTCTACTTTGTTCATTTTGTTTCTCCTAGGATATGATCTTCTGTTTTTACGGTTTTGACCCGCAGGAAGAAATACAAAATATGGCACATCCATACCACAGCAATACAGATTCTTCCGATCGGCACATTCTTCATAGCAAAAAAGCCGATCGCCATCACAACCGTTACCATCCCGATGATTTTACATTTCGTTCCTACCGTCATCGCCCGATGCTGTACGAAGCTGTCGAGATGCTTCTTATATAATTGGGTCCCAATAAACCAGGTGTGCAGCCGTTCCGAACTTTTCGCAAAGCAGAACAGGGTTGCCATATAGAATGGAACTGTCGGCAGAATCGGAAGCACAATGCCGATGGTGCCAAATCCCAGGCACAGAAAGCCGAGTACGATCCAAAATATTTTAAATGGACTCTTCATAATTTTCCTCCTTTCTCACCGAATATTAAAATAGAAAAATAGCCGCTCATGGTTCTTGCGAATACATGAGCGGTTAGTTGTCGCTTACGCTAGTTATAGATTAACATTATTTAACTTTCATGTCAAACACATTTCACTCCTGAGAGAACGCTCCTCTGCTTGCAGAATAACTGCTGTTATTTCAACTCACGAAGTGTGATACATCATACTCTAAATAATTCCGCCAATGTTTGAAGATTCAACTCACGGAGGGCGACAAAGGAATCGGGCCGGTTGTGTGGGGACGCATCATTTCAACTCACGCCCTCACGGAGGGCGACGCTGCGCCTTCAGTTCATCCGTCAATCCATTGATGTTATACTCAATATACGGGTGCTGCCATAACGGTAGGCGGTTAGTCCTTCTACGGAGGGACTGTGACTCTCCGATTACATAGAAACCCTTTATATGGGAATTCCTTGGAAAGGAGGGCTAAGCCATGAGTATTATCGACTTCATAGCAGTTGTAAGTTTCGGCTTAACCTGCTTTAGCCTTGGATACAACTTCGGCAAAGATACTGCGAAATCACAAAAATAGCCGCCCAGTCCTGCAAACTTTGGCGACTATTTTTACATAAACCAATAAATATGGACTAACCGTCTATCGGTAGCACTCTTTTCAATATCATAATATCATGCATTTCAGAATATGTCAAAATCTTCTTTTCACATATCCCGAAATCTCCGATACCTCTCCTCTACCAGTTCTTCCCCATCCATCTTCTCATACTTTTCCAGGAATCTCAGAATTTTGCCTCTCAATTCTTCACACACCACTGGCATTGTGTCCACCGTAAACTCCCCCGGCTCTTCCACAATCTCTTCTACAATTCCCAGTTCCTTCAAATCCCCCGCCGTCAGCTTCATCACCTCGGCGGCCTCCGGCGCGCGTTTGCCGTCTTTCCACAGGATGCTTGCAAATCCCTCCGGCGACAGGATGGAGTAGATGGCATTCTGCATCATCCACACTTCATCCGCCACGGCGAGTGCCAGTGCACCGCCGCTGCCGCCTTCTGAAATGACAATAGAAAGAACCGGCGTTTTTAACGCTGACATTTCATACAGGTTCCGCGCAATCGCCTCGCCCTGGCCGCGTTCTTCGGCTTCCATTCCGCAGAAGGCGCCTGGGGTGTCTACGAGACAGATAACAGGCCTGTGGAATTTTTCGGCCTGTTTCATCAGACGCAGGGCTTTGCGGTAGCCCTCCGGGGACGGCATGCCGAAATTGCGGCGGATGTTTTCTTTCGTATCCGCGCCTTTCGCCTCGGCGATGACCGTGACCGGTGTGCCGTCAAACGATGCAATACCGCCGATGATCGCCGCATCATCGCCATACAGTCGATCACCATGAAACTCAATAAAATCAGGAAACAGCTCCCGAATATAATCTTCTCCCACCGGTCGGTCCTTTTTCCGCGCTTTCTGCACACAGTCCCAAGCCGATGTTTTCTCTCCCGTTTCTGGTGCTGCCAAAGACCGCTTCACGTCTCCATCCCCCAAAGTCAGCACTTCCGAGGAAACTTCGATATCTTTCCCATGCATCCGCAGAATCTCCGACAGCACCTCTTTCGCCTCTTCTCTTGGCAGAATCCGATCCACAAACCCATGCTCCACCAGAAACTCCGCCCGCTGGAACCCTTTCGGCAGTTTCTGTCCTATTGTCTGCTCAATAACCCTCGGCCCCGCAAACCCGATCAGCGCATGCGGCTCCGCCAGAATAATATCCCCCAGCATCGCCCAGCTTGCTGTCACGCCGCCCGTCGTCGGGTCCGTCAGCACACTCACATACAAAAGCCCCGCATCACTGTGTCTTTTCAGCGCCGCCGACGTCTTCGCCATCTGCATCAGAGAAACAATCCCCTCCTGCATCCGCGCCCCTCCCGAGCACGCAAACAAAATCACCGGCAGCGAAAGCTTCGTCGCCCTCTCCACCGCCCGCGTAATCTTCTCCCCAACAGCCTCACCCATACTGGCCATCATAAACCTGCCATCACAGACCCCGATCACCGTCTCCATCCCGTTGATCCGTCCCTTACCAGTCACAACAGCCTCCGTAAGTCCTGTTCTCTCCTGCAGAGCCCTCACCTTCTCTTCATACCCCGGAAACCCCAGCGGATTCCCCGCCGTCATCCCCTGATCCCATTCCTCAAAACTCCCATCATCCAGAAGAAACTCAATCCTCCGATACGCATGCACCCGAAAATAATTCCCACACTTCGGACAAATATAAAGATTCCTCTTCACATCCTCCGTAAAAATAGCCCCCTTACAAGCATTACACTTCTTCAAAATCCCCTGCGGCGCCTCCGGCACCACCCCATCCGCCGTGTGCTCCTTCCGAAACACCGTCTTCTTAAAATACTTACCCAGCATCATACCACCATCACTCCTTACGTCATAACACTTTCACTCTATTGTCACCATAACAATCTTCCAACCTCACACCTCACCCATCGAGGCATTCATTCTCTCTTCACCGCTCACTCCTGTCATCCCAGCCGCACCGCCCCGCGGTGTCGCTGACCACACTCTCCCAGTCGTGTGTCTGATCTCAGCCGCCCGGCAGTACAGCAGAGGGGGACGGCGCATTTGCAGGAGGAACTATAGCAAGACCCGAAAATAATGCAAAAAAGGCAGTGCTGCAGAGCGCGAATTGCAAGGAACAGATTTGAAGGCGTACCGGGGTACGACGAAAATCTGTGACGCAGTAATTCACGCTCTGCGGTGCTGAATTTTTTGCATTATTTTCGGGGATTGCTATAGAAACACTTAGGCTTCCAGCATTTGCGTTATTTTCAAAAATCCAACTGTCTGAGCGACAGCGAGTTTTGGATTTTTGAAAATGGTTTTAGCAAATGCTGGAGTCCTTAGTGTTTCTTTCCTCTGAAACCGCGCCGTCCCCCTCTGCTGTACTGCCGGGCGGCGTCCGTCTCTCACAATCTCTCCGTCAACCGCTCCACAAACTCAATATCCGCCCTCCCGGCCAGATACTCCTCTTCATTTAAAATAGAATACAAATAATCAACGTTAGTGTCGACTCCCTCGATGACGACTTCCCCCAGCGCACTCCTCATCCGCGCAATCGCCTCCTCACGCGTCCTCCCATGCACAATCAGCTTCGCCAGCATCGAATCATAAAACGCCGGAATCACATACCCGTCATACGCCGCCGTATCCACCCGTACTCCAAATCCCCCAGGCAGATGCATCTCCGTAATCTTCCCCGGACAAGGCCTGAAATTCTTCGCCGGATTCTCCGCATTAATCCTGCACTCAATCGCATGACCCGAAAGCCGTACCTCCCCCTGCGTCACCGACAGCGGCATCCCCGAAGCCACCCGAAGCTGCTCCTGAATCAGATCCACCCCCGTGACCCACTCCGTCACCGGATGCTCCACCTGAATCCGCGTATTCATCTCCATAAAATAAAAATTCCCGTCCGGCTCCAGCAGAAACTCAATCGTCCCCGCATTCGCATAATGCGCCGCCTTCGCCGCCCGGACCGCCGCCGAGCCCATCCGCTCCCGCAGCGTGTCATCAATCGCCACACAAGGCGACTCCTCAATCATCTTCTGATGATTCCTCTGAATCGAACAGTCCCGCTCCCCCAGATGAATCACATTCCCGAACGAGTCCGCCATAATCTGAAACTCCACATGACGTGGATGACGAATCAGCCGCTCCACATACATCGTCCCGTCCGCAAACGAACTTTTAGCCTCCTTCTGCGCCGTCTGAAACGCACTCTGGAACTCCCCGCGCGTCTCCGCCATGCGCATACCCTTGCCGCCGCCTCCAAGCGCCGCCTTAATCATCACCGGAAAACCAATCCGGTCGGCCTCAGAAAGACCCGTCTCCCAGTCAAAAACAGGTTCCTTCGTCCCCGGAATCACCGGCACACCGGCTGCCTGCATCGTATTTCGCGCCTCAGACTTATTACCCAGACGGTCCATCACCTCAGGCGACGGCCCAATCCACGTAATGTGGCACTCCTGGCATCTCCGCGCAAACGTGCTGTTCTCCGACAGGAATCCAAATCCCGGATGAACCGCATCCGCCCCCGTCACAAGCGCCGCACTCAAAATACGTTCCATATTTAAATAACTGTCCTTCGACGGTGCCGGCCCGATGCACACCGCCTCATCCGCGAGCTGCGCATGCAGTGCCTCCCGGTCCGCCTCCGAATAAACAGCAACCGTGAGAATTCCCATCTCACGGCATGCCCGGATAATCCGGACCGCGATCTCCCCACGGTTTGCAATCAAAACTTTTCGAATCATTGTGCTGCCCCCACCATAAAGGTCAGTTCCGCCTGCGCGACCACCTTGCCGTCAACCGAAGCAACCGCTTCCCCGACGCCCATCGGTCCCTTGTGGCGGATAATTTTCGTCTCCAGACGAAGCTTGTCTCCCGGTTTCACTTTTCCCTTAAAGCGGCACTTGTTGATGCCGCCGAAAAATGCAATTTTTCCCTTATTCTCGTCAAGAGAAAGAATCGCAACCGCACCGACCTGCGCCAGCGCCTCGATAATCAGCACGCCCGGCATCACCGGCTCCTGCGGAAAATGACCGGCAAAAAAGTCCTCGCGGTACGTCACACATTTGTATCCAATACCGAATTCGCCCGGTTCAAAATCTTCTATGTAATCCACCAGCAGAAACGGATGTCTGTGTGGAATAATCTCCTGAATCTGTTTCGTTGTCAAACTGTTCATTCGCTGCTTCCTTTCTCGTCCCGGCTTTACGCTTTCACCCGGAACAGCGGTTTTCCGTAATCAACCATCTCGCCGTTTTTCACCAGAACCTCCGCAATCACGCCGTCCACTTCACTCTCGATCTCATTCATCAGCTTCATGGCCTCCACGATTGCTACGACCTGTCCCTTTTTCACGGTGTCGCCAACCTTCACAAACGGCTCGGCATCCTCTGCCGGAGCTGTGTAAAACGTTCCGACCAGCGGGGATGTCACAAAAACGCCTTCTTCTGCTTCACTGTGCTCCTCAGCCGTTGTATTTTTTCCTGCCGTTTCTTTTCTCTCCGGCATGGCTGCTTCTTTCGCTGTCACGCCATTTGCTCCGCCCATCATCTCTGCCATCTGCAGACCGGCACCGGATGGAACCCCGCTCATCTGCACCTGCACCGGAGCTGCTTTTCCATGCTCCATGGCAATCTTGATCCCATCAGCCTCGTAATCAAACGCGGTCAGCGAAGAATCCGAAACTTTATCAATCAACTGTAAAATCTGATCTAATTCCATCTTATTTTCCTTTCTGCACCGGAACACGATGCCGCTTTATTCATATTTCTGAAACAGCAGCACCGCATTGTGGCCGCCAAAACCAAGGGAATTGCTCATTGCCAGTTTCACATCGGTTTCCACCGGAGCGCCGATGCAGTAATTCAGATCGCATTCCGCATCTGCTTCCTTTGTTCCAATCGTCTGATGCACGAAGCCGTCCTGAATGGATTTCGCACAGACAACAGCTTCCACACCGCCTGCCGCGCCAAGCAGATGACCGACCATCGATTTCGTCGAGTTGACCAGCACATGGTCTGCCGCATCACCGAAGGCTTTCCGGATCGCACGCGTTTCAAACAGATCGTTGTGATGTGTGGACGTTCCGTGTGCATTAATATAAGTAACTTCTTCCGGTTTTACTCCCGCTTCTTCCATCGCAAGCTCCATCGCACGTGCCGCACCGCTTCCATCTTCCAATGGAGAAGTAATGTGGTACGCATCGCAGGTTGCGCCGTATCCGACTACCTCTGCATAGATCTTCGCGCCGCGCTGTTTCGCATGCTCCAGCTCCTCAAGTACGAGAATGCCGGCGCCCTCGCCCATGACGAAACCGTTCCGGTCTTTATCAAACGGAATCGAAGCCCGCAGCGGATCTTCCGACTCGGAAAGTGCGGTCAGTGCCGAAAAGCCTGCCACGCCGACCGGCGTAATTGCGCTCTCCGCGCCGCCTGCCACACAGATGTCCGCGTCGTTGTACTGAATTGCGCGGAAGGCATCGCCAATGCAGTGCGTTCCTGTCGCACACGCCGTTACCACGCTGGTACATTTTCCTTTCGCGCCGAGTGCAATCGCAACGTTTCCCGCCGCCATGTTCGCAATCATCACCGGAACGGTAAACGGGTTGACGCGGGACGGATTTCCGGCATCAATTTTGGCTTTCGCCTGCTCGCATGCATTCAGATCACCGACGCCGGAGCCCACCAGAACGCCGACGCGGAACGGATCTTCATTCTCCATGGAAATGCCGGCATCTGCAAACGCTTCTTTTGCTGCCGCAACGGCATACTGGGAGAAAGTTCCCATTCGTCTTGCCGCCTTGAAATCCATGCGTTCTTTTGCCACGAAGCCTTTGACCTCGCCTGCCAGATGTACTTTATATTCTGCTGTATCAAATTTCGTAATCGTTCCGATTCCGCAGGCTCCCTTGCGGACGCCGTTCCAGAATTCCTCCACGGTATTTCCAATCGGGGTTACCGCACCCAGCCCTGTGATGACTACTCTTCTCTTCATTCCAACTCTCCTTTTCTTAGATCACCATGCCGCCGTCGCAGTGAATCACCTGTCCGGTGATGTAAGCTGCCGCTTCGGATGCCAGAAATGCGGCCAGGTTTGCCACATCCTCCGGCTTTCCGAAATGGCCGAGAGGAATCTGGGATACGGATGCTTCTTTCACTTTATCCGAAAGAACCTCCGTCATATCGGTCTCAATAAAGCCCGGCGCAATCGCATTGACGCGGATGCCGCGGGATGCCAGTTCCCGTGCCGCTGTTTTCGTCAGGCCGATCACACCTGCTTTCGATGCCGCATAATTTGCCTGTCCGGCGTTTCCTGCCACGCCGACCACAGAAGCCATGTTGATGATGCAGCCGCTCTTCTGGCGGATCATCGGCCGTGCCGCAAAGCGGATGCAGTTGAACGTTCCCTTGAGGTTTGTCTCAATGACACGGTCGAAGGCTTCCTCCGACATGCCCATCAGAAGGCCGTCCTTTGTGATGCCCGCGTTGTTGACCAGAATATCGATTTTCCCATACAAAGCAAGAATTTCCTTCATCCACGCTTCACACGCCGCAAAATCCGATACATTGCACTGCATCACGCAGCCGTCTCCTCCTGCCGCGCGGATTCCCGCAAGCACGGTTTCGGCCGCCTCTTTTGAACCATTGTAATTGATGACAACAAAGGCTCCCTCCGCCGCCAGTTTTTCTGCAATCGCACGCCCGATTCCGCGGGATGCGCCCGTTACTACTGCTGTTTTTCCACTTAACATCTCATTCTCCTGCTGCATAATCCACTATCTATAATAAAGTTTCGCACACCTGATGCATTTCCTCATAGGTGCGGATATTGTAACCTTTTACATCCCGGTTGATTTTTCTTAAAAAGCCGGTCAGTGTTCTTCCCGGTCCGATCTCCACGAAGGTATCAACGCCGTCCGCAATCATTGCCTCGATGCTCTGCTGCCACCGCACACCGGATGCCACCTGCTGGATCAGAAGGCCGCGCGTCAGTGCAATGTCACGCACATACTGGCCGGTTACATTCGTCACATACGGAATCTTCAACTCCATAAAGCCGACGCCCTCGAGCGCTTCGGTCAGCCCCTGGGACGCAGCTTCCATCATCGGGGAATGGAACGGGCCGCTTACGTTCAGCGGAAGTACCCGCTTTGCGCCTGCTTCTTTTAACTTTTCCGAAGCCTCTGCCACTGCCGCCTCATATCCGGTGATGACAATCTGACCCGGGCAGTTGTAATTGGCAATGTAGGCGCCGGAAATCCCGCTCAAAATCTCTTCGATTTTTGCAGCTTCCATGCCGAGCACCGCCGCCATCGCGCCCTCGCCTGCCGGAACGGCCTCCTCCATCAGGATGCCTCTTCTGCGGACGACCTTCATCGCATCCGCCATTTCCATACCGCCGGCGGACACAATCGCGTTGTACTCGCCAAGGCTGAGGCCCGCTGTCACATCCGGCGTAAGGCCGCACGCCCGGATGGACTGCTCCATCGCCATTCCGGTTGTCAGCAGTGCAATCTGGGTAAACTCTGTCTGATCCAGATGTTCATTTTCCTCAAAACAGAGTCTTTTCATATCAATCCCGATCAGCTCGGATGCCATATCGTAGACGGCTCTCGCTTTCGGACATGCTTCATAAAAATCCGCGCCCATGCCGACACACTGGGAACCCTGTCCAGGAAACATAAATGCTGTTTTACTCATAACCGCGCCGGTGCTCCTTTCAGAAGTTCTTCCATCTCATTCATCATCTGCTCTATGATTTCTTTGCAGCTTTTCTCGTCTTTTACCATACCTGCAATCTGACCGGACATCACGCTTCCTGTTTTGACATCGCCGTCCACAACGGCTCTTCGAAGACCGCCGAGCGTCAGTTTTTCCAGCTCTTCGAACGGAGCTCCCTCTTTTTCCAGTTCCAGATAATGGCGTGTCATCTCATTTCGGATCGCCCGCACCGGATGACCGGTTGTGCGGCCTGTCACGCGGGTATCAATATCTTTCGCCTTGATCACCAGCTGCTTGTAATTTTCATGCACAACGGCCTCTTTCGAAGCGACAAAACGCGTTCCCATCTGAACCGCCTCGGCACCCAGCATAAAGGCTGCTGCCATGCCGCGTCCGTCCGCAATTCCACCGGCCGCAATGACCGGAATTTTTACGGCATCTGCCACCTGCGGAACGAGTGCCATCGTTGTCGTCTCGCCGATATGGCCGCCGGACTCACATCCTTCTGCCACAACGGCATCTGCGCCTGCACGCTCCATTCGTCTTGCAAGAGCCACGGAAGCGACCACCGGGATGACGCGGATACCAGCGTTTTTCCACAGTTCCATATATTTCTCCGGATTTCCTGCGCCCGTCGTAACGACTTTTACGCCTTCCTCGGCAACCACTTTTGCCACCTCATCCGCATACGGGCTCATCAGCATGATGTTGACGCCGAACGGTTTGTCCGTCAGTTTTTTTGCTTCGCGGATTTCATTCCGAACCCACTCTGCCGGTGCCGCCGATGCTCCGATGAGGCCAAGGCCGCCGGCCTCGGAAACTGCCGCTGCCAGATGATGCTCCGCCACCCAGGCCATGCCGCCCTGAATGACTGGATACTGAATCCCGAGTAATTTTGTCACTTCTGTGATCATGAATCGCTTCCTCCTGCTTCCCGATCTTTCTTAGTTTTTGTGCTGCTCCAGATACTCTGCAACATCACCGACAGTTACCATCGTTTCCAGATCCTCGGTCGGGATTTCCACGCCGCAGGTGTCCTCGAGGGACATGACCATTTCAAACAGATCCAGGGAATCTGCTCCGAGATCCTCTTTGAAGGAAGTCTCCGCTGTGATGGTATCGATATCTGCTCCCAGTGCTTCTGCTACGGTTTCTTTTACTTTTTCTAACATGTTTTTGTCCTCACTTTTTTTCTTATTCTTCTTATTTTATATGGGCGTTTCTTACCATTCCAGGTACGCCGCGCCCCAGATCAGTCCTGCTCCGAAACCGGAGAGAACGATTCTCTGTCCTTTTTGGGCTCTGCCAGACCGGTTCCACTCATCCAGCAGAATCGGAATGCTCGCCGCACACGTATTGCCGTATGCTTCGATATTCCGCGGAAATTTTTCTTTCGGTGCCTTCAGTCGTTTTGCCACGCCGTCGATGATGCGGCTGTTTGCCTGATGAAGGATAAACGCATCAATCTCTTCGACCGCCATGTCGGCTTCCGCGAGCACCTCGCGGATGACTTCCGGCACGCGGGATAAGGCAAACTGGAACACGGCACGGCCGTCCATCTGCAGATACGTTCCCTTTTCGCAGGTCAGCGACACGCCTTTTTCTCCATCGGAATGGATCTTTTCGCACGCTTTTGTCTCCTGTTCCTCCGCCGTCAGCACAATGGCTCCCGCGCCGTCCCCGAACAGAATGCAGGTTCCGCGGTCGTGCCAGTCCACCAGGCGGCTCAGGGCATCTGCGCCGATCAGCAGCACGTTTTTTGCCTTGCCGCTCCGGATATACAGCTGGCCCAGTTCATACACCGCAAGAAACCCGGTGCAGGCGGCGCTGACATCGAGACAGGCGGCACGGAAAGCACCGATTTCATCCTGCACAAGACAGGCGGTATTCGGAAAGATACTCTCCGACGAAGAGGTTCCGACAAGAATCAGATCCAGCTCTGTCGAACAGATCCCGGCATTTTCCAGCGCTCTTCTCGCCGCCTTTACTGCCATTTGGGCAACTGTCTCCTCCCCGGCTATGTGGCGCGCACCGATTCCCGTCCGCTCCCGGATCCAGATATCGCTCGTATCCACCATCTTTTCCAGATCTTCATTTTTCCATATCGTCTCCGGTACATACGAACCGGTTCCCGCAATTCTGCCGTTTTTCACCTTACTGTCCTCTTGCTTATTTCATTCTCAAACATTTTTCTTTTCAAATGTTTTGATATTCAAAGTATATCATCAAAATTCATTTTGTCAACCTTTTTTTATTGCTTTTTCCATTTCCCACTTCTATAATGAAACTATGTTCGGGATTTTTTCGAAACTATTTTTTCCGGATTCTATTATTTTGAGCCCCGGCGCAGGTTCTCTATCGAACACTCCGGCAGGCTCCAGAAAGGACACCAAACTTATGCAGGTTCCAATGTCATCCTATCTTGTGGAAATCAAACCACAGATTCAGGAACTGATCCGTCTGCTCGAGCGCGAATTCGATTATGTCAGCGTGCTCTGCACCGATGTCAAAGGTACGACCTACCGCGTCAGCATGCATCAGACCACCGTCGGCGATTATCACTTCTGTGAACGCGGCTTCGTTGTCCGTGCATGGCAGGACGGTTCCTACACCGAATATTCCTTCAACAACCTCACCGATGCCGCAGATCTTGCGGAGGAAATTACTTCCGCGCTGAAATCCGAATTTCAGGCATTAAAGGCACTCGGCATCGCGCAGATGGAGTCTCCTCTCGTGCAGGAAGAAGCCATCACCAAAACGATGCAGAATGAAATCGAGATTGACCCGGAGACCGTCTCCGCAGAGGAGATTCTCTCCCACCTTCGGAAGCTCTGCAACGCCGGCGCTGCCCATGAAGGAATTCTGGAATTCCAGAGTACCGTCAGCTTCGCCCGTGTCAACAAGCTGTTCCTCTCCTCCAAAAAGGATCTGATGCAGTCCTACGCTTTCTCGGAGGGCTCCCTTTCCGCAATCGGCACAGAAAACGGAAAACAGAATATGTCGTACCGTTCCTGCTCCGGCCTGAAAGGCGTGGAAATCTTAAATGAGATGGATGCGATTGTTGAGGAAATCATCGCCGTTCTGTACGACAAGCTCCACTCCGATCCGGTCATTCCTGGCATGTACGATGTCATCACCGCACCGGATGTCACCGGCGTGATTGCACACGAAGCATTCGGCCACGGTGTCGAGATGGATATGTTTGTCAAAAACCGCGCACTCGCCAAAGAGTATATCGGCAAGCCTGTTGCCTCCCAGCTCTCCTCCATGCACGACGGAGCAGTCGGCGCACAGCAGGTCAGCAGTTATCTTTTTGATGATGAGGGAACGCTCGGCACCGACACCACGGTCATCGACCACGGTACACTCGTTACCGGCATCAGCGATCTCGTAAGCGCACTCCGCCTTGGCACCACGCCGACCGGAAACGGAAAACGCGAGAGCTTCGAGCGCAAAGTCTACTCCCGTATGACCAACACCTACTTCACCGCAGGCACAGATAAACTCGATGATATGATCGCTTCGATTGAGCACGGCTATCTTCTCGAAAGCGTTCAGTCCGGTATGGAAGACCCGAAACACTGGGGCATCCAGTGCATGGTCGGACTCGGCCGCGAGATCAAAGATGGTAAGCTGACCGGAAAAGTCGTATCTCCTGTCACCCTGACCGGCTACGTTCCGGATCTCTTAAAGAGCATCTCCATGGTTTCCGACAAAGAAGAGCTCTTCGGCTCCGGCATGTGCGGAAAAGGTCACAAAGAATGGGTCAAAGTCAGCGATGGCGGCCCGTATCTGAAATGTAAAGTGAGGTTAGGCTGATGAACAAATTATACGATGTATTAAAAGCAAGCAAAGCCAGCGACTTTCTGATCCGCGAAGAGCAGACCGAATCCCGCGAGGCATTTTTCATCGGTCAGAAGCTCGACATGAGCCGCGCGAAAAAAGTAACTCATACGTTTCTGACCGTCTTTGTCGACAGTGAGGATGGAAAATTCCGCGGAAGCGCAGAAAAAGAGATCCACCAGGGCATTTCCCGCGAAGAAATGAAGCAGGAAATTGACCAGGCGCTGTTCGCCGCACAGTTTGTGCAGAACCCATGGTACCCTGTTGCAGAGCCATCGGATGCCCAGGCAAGCGCCGACACGGCTGATGCTTCCCGCGATCTTACCGCTGAACTCGTAAAACTGGTGCAGGCTATGCAGGAAATCAAGGCGGAAGAGGATTCCCGCGTAAACTCCTATGAGATTTTCGTCAACCAGAAGCAGACACACATCCGCAATTCCCGCGGTGTCGATGTCACCTTCTCCGGCTTTGACTGCGAGATCGAGGTTGTCACAAACTCCCGCAAGGATGATCATGAGATTGAGATCTACAAGGATCTCCGCTTCTCCGACAAATCTGCCGAGAAGATCATCGCCGAAGTGCGCGGAATGTTCCACACTGGCCGCCAGCGTCTGAATGCTGTTCCGACCCGCCAGAACGAGCACGCCGATGTTCTCTTAAGCGGAGACGCCGTCGGCAGTTTCTTCCAGTATTTTGCTATGCATACCAATGCTTCTTATCAGTACATGGGCGTCGCAAAGGCAAAAATTGGTGAAGCCATCACCGGTGCGGATGCGGATCCGCTGAATATCCGCCTCGTGCCGACGCTCGACGGCTCTGCCAAAAACGCGCCGTACGACGAAACCGGTATGCCGGCAGCCGAGCGCGTTCTGTTTGAAAACGGCATCTGCCGCTCCTACTGGGGCAGCCTTCAGCATGCCCATTATATCGGCATGAAGGATACTACTTCCATGAATAACATGGTAGTTGAAGGCGGTTCGAAAACACTCGACGAGCTGCGCAGCATGCCGCATATAGAAATCACCGATTTCAGTGCGTTTGATATGGATGCCGTAAGCGGCACCTGCGGCGGTGAGATCCGGCTCGCGTATGAGAGCGACGGAACCACCTCCCATCCGACAACCAGCGGATCACTTTCCGCCCGTTATGACGATGTGCTGAAAAATCTGACTTTCTCGAAAGAGACACAGCAGATAAACAACCGCGTGGTACCGTGTGCGGTACTGCTGCGGGATGTGACGGTGGCGGGAGAATAATTTTTCATTCTGCAGCATACGAAAAAGGAGCATCTCCAGGTTTCAAGTTCGAAACCGGAGATGCTCCTTTTTAATTTTCTGTGTTTATGTTCAGTCTTTTCTTCGTCTTCTGGATTTCTTTTTGCTTCCAAAATCCGGAACAACGACCAGGGTGTTAAGACCCAGATAAGTTTCAACATCTTCTGCCGTTTTGATATTGTCATTCAGCACAGTCTGCAGTGTCAGAATTGCCAAAACAAGAACAAAATTTCTAAACAGTAATGGGGTCTGACCCCAATGTGGTTATTTATAATCGTGTGTTTTCAGTGTTGTCGTAATCAGGTTGTGGACCGGCGTATCGTCTTCCACGGCCAGTATCAATGTCTTATTCATTTAAATTCACCTCACTGAGCGGCAGCGTAAAACGAAAATGACAGCCGTGCGGAGCGCAGTCACGAAGCACCAGTTCCCCGCCATGCGCATTTACAATGGAGCGGCACAGCGCCAGCCCAAGGCCAAGGCTTCTGCGGCTGTCACTCACCTTATTTTTTCCGGAATAGAACATTTCAAATACATGCTCCCTGCACTCCGCCGGAATGCCGGGTCCATTATCCTCCACCGCAATCCATACGTTTTTTTCTTCTTTTCCGGCTGTAATCCGGATCTTGGATCCTGCCTGTGTATATTTTACTGCATTGTTGATCAGGTTTACCAATACCTGTACAATCAGCTTTGCATCCATGCGGGCGAGCAGTACATCTTCCCCGCAGTCCACCGTAATTTTATGTTCGTTTTTCCGCCGTTCTACATGGCGCAGCGCCTCACGGACTACATCCTCAACCACCTGATCGGATAACTGCAGTTTTACACTTCCATCTTCTATTTTCGTAAGCGCAAGCAGATTTTCCACCAGTTCAATCAGCCATCCGGCATCCTCATAAATATCCGAAAAAATCTGTTTCCGCATCCCTTCGTCCAGTGCGTCAAAGTTACTGATCAAAGAGTCTGCATTGCCGAGAATTGATGTCAGTGGTGTGCGCAGATCATGGGAAATCGTCCGCAGCAGATTCACCCGAAGCTGCTCATTTTTCGCCATGACTGCCGCCTCTTCTTTTTCTCTCGCACTTTGTTCCCGATCCAGTGCCATGGCGCACTCTCCCAGAATAGAAAGCAGGATACTGTTCTCAAACGCATCCAGTGGCTTTTGTCCGATGAAAATGCCGATCACACCATATCTGTTCTGTGCCGCATAGATGGAAAGGTACAGATACGGTTCTTCAGAAAAACGTTCTGTCATAGCTCCCGCCCGTTTCCGGTTTTTCAGAACCCACTGCAGGATTTCCTGTTCTTTCACATTAAAAACTTTTTCTGATTTTATTCCTGTTTCGGCGTTATAAAGAGTTCCCTGCACAATGCCGTTTTTCTTTTTTTCTACCGGCGCCACAACCAGATTTCTTCCCAGAAGCTTTATCAGCTGCGTTGCCGTAATATCAAAAATTTCTGACGCATCCTCTGCCTTTTGCAGAAGCTGGCTGGTATTAAAAAGAATCTTGGTTCGAAAGGCATCTCGTGCAGAAAGCTTTGCATTTTCTTTCAATTTTGAAGCAAGCGTACTGGTCAGGATTGAAGTGCCAAGCATGATCGCAAAGGTCACCGGATAGCCGGAACCATACGCATACAACGAAAGCCTCGGCTCTGTCATAAAATAATTAAACAGGACAACACTTGCCACAGAGCTGACCACACTACAGGTATAACCGCTGGTCAGAATAGATGTCAGCATGACGCCAAACAGATATACCGTAATAATATTGGCATCCGTAAAACCAAGCCGAAAAAAGATTTCTCCGATTCCGGTCGCAGCAGCCAGAATCAGAACCGTAAGCATTAGTTCTTTCCAGGAAGGCAGCTCCATCCACTCCGGAAATTTTTTTCGTTTCTGATATCTCTGGTACACGTCTGAGTCTGGAATGATGTGAATTTCCAGATCAGGCACAAGATCCGTCAGACGCTCGGTCCACACCCTTCGCTGATGGAAATAGCCCTGCTTCATCATGCTCTTTCCAATGACAATCCGCGTCACCTCGGAAATTCTTGCGTACTCTGCAATCTGCAGGGCAATATCCTCACTGTGTGTCGTTACAATTTCTGCCCCGCTCTGCTCTGCCAGACGAACATGCTTCTGCAGCCTTGCCAGATCCTCCGGTGTTTTTTCTGTTTTTTCTGCTGTCTGCACATACAATGCCGTAAAGCCGGCCTGAAACGCCTGTGCCATCTGCGCCGCAGTCCGAATAATTTTTTCATTGGATGGCGAAGAGGACAGACACACCAGGATATGCTCTTTTTTTTGTTTTTCTTTTTCCAACTGTCTCACCCCACCTCCTATTGTAGATCATAAACGAAGAGAAAGCTATAGTCAGGAAATCTTTTTTTCTCCCGTTCCCTGTTCTTGTTTTCTGTTTTCTGTGAAATTTTGTCCCGTTTCCGGTTCCTCTCTTCTGTTTTCCGTGAAAAATGTCTCTATCTGATCTACGAGCACGCCTCCAGACAAAAAACCGACCAGGGTAACGAAGAGCAGTCCTACACTTAACACAGAAATCACCTCTCTTTCAGATTCGAAAACATTTCTGGATCGCTTTATATTCACCAAGAACCAATATGGTAGCATCGCCATCCAGAACTGTCTCAGGAGACACCGCAACATCTGTTTTTCCATATTTTCTTGTTGCCAGAATATTAATACCGTATTTTTTCCGGATATCCAGCTGGCCGACATTTTTTCCAATCCAGTTCTCCGGGATTTCAACCTCAAAAATCGCATACTGACTGTCAATTTCAATATAGTCAAACACATGATCCGAGCTGTAACGAATCGCTGTCCATTTTGCCATCTGTTTTTCCGGATAAACAACCTGATCCGCTCCGTTCCGCAACAGGAATTTTTCCTGTACATCCCGTTCTGCCCGGGACACGACCCATTTTGCGCCCAGCTCCTTCAAAAGACACGCGGTTTCCAGCGAATCCTGAAAGCTGCTTCCGATCGTCACAATACAGACATCATAATTTCCCACACCAAGGGATCGCAGAAAGTCTGCATTGACACTGTCACCGATCTGTGCATTTGTCACATACGGCATCACGGCGTCGATCCGTTCCTCATTTCGGTCTACCGCCATCACCTGATGTCCAAGCTGATTCAGATGCATGGCAATATGTCTCCCAAATCTTCCTACTCCAATCAGTAAAATATTTTTCATCTCATCTCTTCCTCTCTTCTTATCCTACATTTATTTTTTCCAGCGGCATTTTTGCATGTGCGCTCTTTCTCCCCGGCATCGCAGCATAAACAAGCGTCAGACCGCCAACCCTTCCAAGAAACATCAGTGCGATCAGAATTCCTTTCGAAAGAACACCGAGCTGCGGCGTAATTCCAAGCGTCAGGCCAACCGTTCCAACAGCAGATGCTGTCTCAAACAGACACTCAGAAATCGGCAGATTTTCTGCCACACTGATCACCATTCCTCCCATCAGCACCAGAAAAAGATACATCATCAGAATCGTAGATGCATTTTTTAATACCTCCTGGCCCACCCTGCGTCCAAACATCTGTGTGTCCTCTCTCTGACGGAACGTAGCAGACGCATTAGCTGTCAGCACGGCAAATGTGGTAATTTTCATTCCGCCAGCCGTTGATCCCGGTGCTCCGCCAATCATCATCAGAACAATCATAATCGCCTGGGAAGCACCTGTCATCCCGGAAAGATCTGCCGTATTAAATCCGGCCGTTCTTGTTGTCACGGACTGAAACAATGCGCAGAGCGTCCGCTCCTTGACCGGCATTCCGGCGAAATCCCGGAAGAAAAAGAAAGCCGCCGGAACAAAAATCAGAAACAGACTTGTAAGCAGGATCACCTTGCTTTGCATGCAGTACTGACGAAAATGGTATTTTTTTGTATAGATATCATCCCAGGTCAGAAATCCGATTCCACCTGTTACAATCAGCCCCATAATCGTAAGATTAACCAGTGGATTTCCCACATAAGAAGTCAGGGACGGATACAGATGATCCGTTTTTCCAAGAAGATCAAATCCTGCATTGCAGAATGCGGATACAGAATGAAACAACGCCATCCAGATTCCTTTTCCGCCGTAATCCCGTAAAAAAACAGGCAGAAGAAACAACGCCCCCAACAGTTCAATTCCAAAGGTTCCTTTGAGGATAAAACGCGTCAGGCGCACAATTCCGCCCACCTTCGGGGCAGAAATCGCATCCTGCATCGTGCTTCGCTGCATCAGGGAAATTTTTCTCCCAGAAAGCATCGCAATCGAAACAGCGATCGTAACCACACCAAGACCACCGATCTGAATGAGCAGCAAAATCACGCTCTGTCCAAAGACGGACCAGTAGCTTCCTGTATCTCTGACTGCCAGTCCTGTCACACAGGCGGCTGATGTTGCAGTAAACAGTGTTTCTGTAAATGGCGTTACATTTCCTTCCCGCGAAGCCACAGGAAGCATCAAAAGCAGTGCTCCTGCCAGAATTACCCCCGCAAATCCAAGAATGATAATTTCAAACGACGACCATTGTTTCCTGTATCGCAGTTTTATACTCCACATTTCTCTTTTTACTCCTTCTTTTTGATTCCTCCTTATTTTAGAGACTTCCGTTTTAAAAACGTATAAATACCTTTTCCATGGCATTAAGATTGTATAAAGATTTTTCGAATTTCAAACCAAAAAACAGGAACCGCCCAAAAGTTTCCCACAACAGTAATGGGGTCTGACCCCAATGTGTGTATATTCTTCTTTTATCGCAGTAACGCATTAGTTGGTTAAACTACCGATTTTTCTCCTTTTGAAAGTAGATTCTTTTGTCATAAATATTAAAAAAAGTATTTACAAATCCTTACGCATCAGTTGTTATGTATATAATCTATTGAGAAGTTCGTGTAGAATTATGCAATTTTGTTTTTAATAAATACTCTGTTTCCTTTTCCAACGGCATTTTGTTGACTTTTTACGTCAAACAGAACGGATCAAAGGGTAAAATACCAAATTTTTTCACAAAAAATCACTCAACGTAATTACAGATGAAATCGGATCCATATCCCGAAAAAAACATCGCACCTTATTTTCGAAAGGAGATATCAATTTTATGTTTCATTTTCTAAAAGGAAAGAGTAAAGAAAATGTTCTTTACGCACCTTGCAAAGGAAAAGTAGTTCCGCTTTCCGAAGTCCCGGATCCTACCTTTTCTGAAAAAATCCTGGGGGACGGATTCGCAGTAATTCCGTCGGAAGGAAAAATTTATGCACCGACAGACGGTGAAATAGCCATGGTATTTGATACTCTTCATGCCATCACGCTCACAAGTAGCTCCGGAACCGAAATCCTGATCCACATCGGCCTGGATACGGTTACACTAAAGGGCGCACCGTTTACCGCACACGTTGCAGCCGGCGATCAGGTCAAAAAAGGAGATCTTCTGATGGATGTCGATCTGGACAAGATCACCGGGGCCGGATTGAACACAGTCACTCCGGTACTGATCTGTAATACCGATGATTACGGGAAAATCAGTCTGAAAAAAGAGGGCGAAGTTTCCTTAGACGAAGCCGTTCTCAGTATTTCCTGATCTTTTTTTGATCTTTCGTCAGATGAATCTTCATCCTCTTCTTTTATGAAATGTACGCTTGAAGTCTTTTCTCACTTGCTTTTGTGAAATGCACTCTCAATGTCTTTTCTGCACTTGCTTTTGTAAGTATATTGGATGGATTCGGTAAATTCACGTATCTAATTGGAGGTATCCAGTTATATAAATTATCTTTTAAGGAGGGAGAAATATATGAAATTTCTTCAGAAACTAGGGAAAGCCCTCATGCTTCCTGTAGCAGTACTGCCGATCTGCGGTATCCTGATGGGTATCGGATACCGGCTGTGTCCGGCAACGATGCAGGGCGGCGAGATCTCGGGCGTAGTAAACCTGATCGGTCTGTTTCTCGTAAAAGCAGGAGCAGCTCTGATCGACAACATGGCAATCCTCTTTGCAATCGGCGTTGGTGTCGGTATGTCAGAAAAGAATGACGGTACCGGCGGAATCGCAGCTCTGGCATCCTGGCTGATGATCACAACACTTCTTTCTACCGGAGTTGTTACAACTATCATCCCGTCCATCGCTGAGAGTGCTACAAAGACGCTGGCCTTTGACAAGATCGAAAACCCGTTCATCGGTATCCTGGCCGGTATCATCGGATCTGCCTGCTATAACCGTTTCAAAGACACCAAGCTTCCGGACTGGTTATCCTTCTTCAGCGGCAAACGCTGTGTAGCAATTGTTTCCGGTGTTGTTTCTATCGTTGTATCTGCTGTTCTGTTACTGGTATGGCCATTACTGTTCGGTGCTCTGGTAGCAATCGGTAAATCTATTGTCAGCCTTGATGTTGTCGGTGCCGGTATCTATGCATTCCTGAACCGTCTGCTGATCCCGACCGGATTACATCACGCTCTGAACAATGTATTCTGGTTTGACACGATCGGTCTTGGTGACTTGAAGCACTTCTGGGCTGGTGAAACATCTGCTGATGTAACCTGGAGCCTTGGTATGTACATGTCCGGATTCTTCCCATGTATGATGTTCGGTATTCCTGGTGCTGCACTTGCTATGGTAAGATGTGCAAAACCTGCAAAGAAAAAAGCTGCGATCGGTCTGGTAGCTTCTGCTGCAGTTTGTGCATTCATCTGTGGCGTTACAGAACCTTTTGAGTTCGGATTTATGTTCCTTGCTCCTGCTCTGTACGTAATCTATGCATTACTGTATGGTATCTTTACTATGATCACAGTTGCTCTCGGCTTCCGTGCAGGATTCAGCTTCTCCGCCGGTGCTATGGACCTCCTGTTCTCATCCTCACTGCCCGCAGCACAGAAAATATGGCTGATCATTCCGCTTGGAATCGCAGCATTCCTCGTATTCTACTTCGTATTCCTGTTTGCTATCAAGAAATGGGATCTGAAGACTCCTGGAAGAGAAGACGATGATCTCGAAGCAGAGAAAAAAGTAGAGCTGGCAAGTGATAACTATACCGCAATCGCAGCTAAAATCCTGGAAGGCTGCGGCGGAAAAGAAAACATCACAAGCATTGATAACTGCGTTACAAGACTGCGACTGGAAGTGAAAGATATCACTGCAGTGAATGACAAAGTAATCAAATCTGCCGGCGTGGCAGGTGTGATCAAACCTGGCAAAACTTCTGTACAGGTTATCATTGGAACAAAGGTTCAGTTCGTAGCTGACGCTTTCTCCAAGCTTTGTGAATAATATTTACCCAGGTAGTCCAAAAGGAGCATATCGCTGATGCGGTATGCTCCTTTTAATTGCGCAAAGTTTTCCTTATTTTCTGCCCTTTCGCAGAGCAGGAACCCGGCTGTTGTTTGTCAAATGGCTGCTATCAAAACCAAAGGTCGGATTACTGGTGGTTCCGAAAACGTGTGCATATATGTGGGGAATCGCCGTGTGACCTCAGCTCTTGTTCTAAGCACCGAGCAGCTTTTCGGGACAGGTACAGCACAGTACATCGTTTCGTAAATGTATTTTTTTAAAATCTTGTTATGAAAAGGAGTGCGAAAAAACGTAACTTTGTTTTTTCGCACTCCCATTTTCTCTCCCAAAAAACGCCGCAGCTCTCGTCTTACTTCGCGCTGTCTGCATCTATCACAGACTGGATCTGTTTCATCAGCGTATCATAATTCTCCTGATTGTCGATTCCGCCAAGCATCGGTTCTCCCACAATATTTCCATTTCGATCGACTAAGATTGTGGTCGGAAATGCCATAATATCGGAAGCATACTTTCCTGCAGTGGAAGCAGAGTCAATGGAAAGATTGCGGTATTTCGCACCCTGGCTTTCAAGAACCGCTGCTGCTTCTTTGATCGCATCCTGATTTCCGTCGAAGGTTTCTGTGTTGATGCCTACAACCTCGCCTCCCATGGATTTGATTGCATCGTTTAATTCGTTCAGCTTGGATAACTCAGCAACACAAGGCTTGCAGCCGGTAAACCAGAAATTCACGACCGTTACCGCATTTTTGGAAAACAGACTTTCGTCAACTGTGTTGCCATCATAATCCTGACCCGAAAAATCCCGGAACGGAGATGCCTCTTCGGAATCGTTTTTCGCGTTGCTATCTTCCGATGCTGTATTGCCATTTTCCATTTCCGCTATCTGTTCCTCGATTTTTCGTATCGTTGCAATATCATCCGTCAGTGTATTCAGCTCGTCCTCTGAAAAAGAGTCCTTGTTGGCTTCAACCGTGTCTGCCAGATAATCCCCATAATTTCCGCTCGGATCAGCCGTGCTTTTATTCATCATGCCAAACACCTTATTCCATACATCCGCATGATCTGCAAAAATCTGGTTTTCCTGCTGATATAAATCGTCCAGCTTTGTGCCGGAAGCCCCTGCCGTTTCGGTTCCGGATTCCGCAACAGATCCCGTAACAGCTTCTGTGCCGGATTCCGTCTGTGTTGTCTGCGTTTTCTTTGTGTCTGCAGCCTCTTTTCCGTTGCATGCGGTAAGTAATAATGCTACGCTGAGTGTAAAAACAGGGATAAAAGTTCTTTTGGTTTTCATAAGTTATGGCTCCTTTTAAGATAGTATAATGTAAAAAACAAGAATTCAATATCATCCTTCGATACTTCGTGATCTGCTGCTGATCAATGGTTTCTGATCTCTGACTGTTGATCTCCGGTGTCCTTTTTCTGACACGTTTTTCCCATAAACTGATAGTGGATCGCATCCTTCGGGCAGGCCTTGATGCAGGCTCCGCATCGGATGCATTCCGGATGATTTGGGGTCCGGCACACGTCGATATCCATTTTACATGCCCTGGAACACTGGTTGCATCCGACGCATTTGCTGTTTTCAATCGTGATATGTAAAAAGCTTACCTTATTAAATAAGGAATAGATTGCCCCAAGAGGACAGATCCATTTGCAGAAGGGTCTGTAAAACAAGATGCTGAGCACGACAACCGTAATCAGAATACCGAATTTAAACGAAAACAGCTTGCCCAGTGCAGACCGGATTGCGGCATTTCCGATGGAAAGCGGGATCGCCCCCTCCAGAACGCCCTGCGGACAAATATATTTGCAGAAGAACGGATCTCCCATCCCGATCGAATTCGTTGCAAACATCGGCAGAAGAATCACAAAAACAACAAGGATGATATATTTCAGATACCGCAGCGGCTTCAGTCTGGCCGTAGAGAATTTCTTTCCGGGGATTTTGTGAAGCAAATCCTGAAACCATCCAAACGGGCACAAAAAACCACAGATGAATCTTCCCAGTGTCACGCCGAGTAAAATCAGGAACCCGGTTATGTAGTAGGAAAACTTAAATTTGGATGATCCGACAACCGCCTGAAAGGCTCCGATGGGGCACGCTCCCGTCGCGGCAGGACAGGAATAACAGTTTAGTCCCGGTACGCATACCGTTTTCGCTTTGCCCTGATATATTTTGCCCTGAAAAAAATTGGGGATATGAGGATTGGTAAGCAGTGTGGCCGCTGCCTGGATCCACCCGCGTATTCCGGCTATCTTCTTTGATCGTAACTTCTTTTTCTTATCCAATTCCGACACACTCCAGACATAATTTAATTGCTTTCCCAAGCACAGCGGCCGCTTCCCCTCTGACGGCGCCATAGCCCATCATTGCTATGCCTGTGATAACTAAAACAATTTGAGATATTTTTCTGCACTTCAAAATATGATTGCTCCTTTTATTCTATTGATTGACCAGCTGACTCTGATATTATACAATAGCAGTTGTAAAATCATTGTTAAGAAATGGGCAGGTGAAAAAAATTTTGAGATTATTAATCGTGGAAGATGAGAAACAAATGTGTGACACAATTGCCAGAAGTCTGTACGCCGCCGGGTACGAGGTAGATACCTGCTATGATGGGGCGGAGGCTCTGGAATGCATCCTGGCAGAAAATTATGATCTGATTGTCCTGGATCTCAATCTGCCCGGCATGGACGGAATGGATCTTCTAAAAGAGCTCCGAAAGGAAAACGAAGAAACGAAGGTGCTGATCTTATCTGCAAGAGGACAGATTGCAGACAAAGTAGAAGGACTCGATGCCGGGGCAAATGATTATATGGAAAAGCCGTTCCATCTGCAGGAGCTGGAAGCGCGGATCCGCAGTCTGACGAGAAGAAAATTTGTACAAAAGGATGTCTGTCTGGAAAGTGGCGGGATCAAATTCGATACCATCAAACGAGAGGCCTATGCCAACGGAACCCTGGTTCCCCTGACAAGAAAAGAAAACGGCATTTTGGAATATCTGCTTCTTCACCTTGGCAGACCGGTAAGCCAGGAAGAATTGATCGAGCATGTCTGGGATGCCTCCGTGGACAGCTTCAGCGGATCCATCCGCGTACATATGTCTTCGCTTCGGCGAAAGCTCAGGGCGGTACTTGGATACGATCCGATTTTGAATAAAGTAGGCGAAGGATATCAAATACGAGAGGAGTCCGACCGATGAAAAAAATATCACTGCAGTGGAGACTTACCTGTATCATTACCCTGTATATTGCGGTCATCTGTGGATGTCTGACCCTGCTTGTCTATAAAAACGGAATTTATTATATCGATTCCCTGCAGGAGACCGTAGATGCCAGGGGCGATGATGCCGGAGATCAGGGCGGAGACGGTACCGCAGACGGTTCCGATCAAATCTATATCAGCATTCCGGAGGACAAGTGGGATGAATTTGCCAGGGATTTCTCTGTTCAGGTGTACAACAATAAAGCAGACTACAAAAGAAACAGCCTGATCCTTTCCGCCTTATTGGCCCTTCTTGGCGGTGTCGCTACCTATTTTATCAGTGGCCATGCACTTCGGCCCATTCGTGAGTTCTCCGAAAAAATCGAGGAGGTGCAGGCACAGAATCTGGCCGATTCGCGCATTGAAGAAAACAAAGTAAAAGAGCTGAACCAGCTTCGTATTTCGTATAACAAGATGCTGGAACGTCTCGCAGATGCTTTTGAAATCCAGAGACAATTTACGGCAAATGCAGCACACGAGCTTCGAACCCCATTGTCTGTCATGCAGGTACAGCTCGATTTATACCATTCCACCCCGCATCCAGGCAATGACGCCGACACCTTACAAACACTGAAAATGGTGACAGAGCAAAACGGCCGGCTCAGCAAAATGGTCAAGACACTGCTCGATATGAGTGAGCTTCAAACAGTAAGCAGGGATGAAACCATTGCCGTTGACGCCCTTGTCGATGAAGTACTGGTGGATCTGGAACCGCTTGCCCAGGAAAAGGAGATAAAACTGATCGGGAACTGTAAAGATACCACTATGGTCGGAAGTGACATTTTGATTTACCGGATGGTATACAATCTTGTTGAGAATGCAATCAAATACAACCATTTCGGCGGACAGGTTACCGTAACCGCATACCGGAAGGGAAAAAGCATCTGCCTGTCCGTAGAAGATACCGGAAGCGGAATCCCGGCTGAATTAAAAGAACGCATATTTGAACCATTCTTTCGTGTAGATAAATCCAGAAGCCGCCAGCTCGGCGGAGTAGGCCTTGGGCTGGCCCTAGTTCGTGAAATCGTGCGCGTACATGACGGCAGAATAACCGTTCAGTCCAGCCCGTCCGGTGGAACGATCTTTGAGGTAGTTTTTACACAGTGACATCATCCCAAAAGCCAGTCGATGATATCATCTGTTCTGCAATGTCTGGAGTGCCGATTCCAGCGTATCTTCGTCCATTGCGTATTTTCCGTCCTGCATTCGGACAAGCGCGCCATATCTTTGTTTTTCATTATCCGTTAGTTTCGGAGCATACTCATATTTAAGGTCTTACCAAAACGGCGGGGCCTTGTAAAAAGATTTACCTTTCCCCAGCTGTCAAGAAGCTGTTCAATCAGTCTTGTCTTATCAATATAGTAAAAACCTTGTTGGCGAATTTCCTTAAAATCTTCGATACCAACCGGAAGTTTTAACGTCGCTGCCATTCTTCCACGCCCTTTCCGAAGCTACATTAACAGGCAAAGGATATTATATCCCAGTGCATTTTGATTTTACCATTTGGGAACTCAAATGGCAAGTTGATCCTATCTTCTGCTTTGCCTCGTTTACGGCACATCAATCAGTCCGAAGCGGTAGAACATTCCGTATATGTAGGTCACGCCCCGGATGTCGCCCAGAGCCTTTGGTCCACGCAACTCTAGGGGTCTGACCCTATGAAAATCTGAGTAGACGGGAACTATCGTACTGCTGGAAAACCCTGGTAAAAAGCGAGTAAAACGGCAGCCGTCTCCTTTTCGAGACCCCTGCCGTTTTACTCGCTTTTTCTATTCATTTTCATAGGGCATACCCCCATGTGTCTCGTTTGCTAAGGTCATGGGAATATTAGGAAAATCTTTTAATCTTATCTTTGTATCAGAATTATAGTGATCTTCTTTTGGATTGACCGCCTTGGGACCGGTCCCCGATGTACTATAAGTTACAATATGCTTAACAATAGAATCCTATCTCATCCGTCACAAATGCCTCTTTCCATTTTGCACAAATAAAGAAAAACTGTGCTGATATAAATTCCATCAATTCATTCAGCTCTTTCTTGGAAATTTTACTTCCATTACTTGCCAAAATGCATCCACCTGACTTTGTAAGCCATATTTTAGTCGCATTTGGAGTAGGCTTACCTTTTGATATATGAACATGAATTGGTTCTCCATTTTCATTAGACCAAAAATATACCGTATATCCACATACCATAAACAATTTAGGCAATTTGAATCCCCCCATTCTCCGCATACCGGTATAGCAAATGAGCATTACTATGCAGGAGTTCTTCAAACATTGCTATTTCTTCATCCGAATATCCTTGGCGTTCTGTCCATTTGTAATCAGGCAATTCACACCTTGCCGAATCAAATCCATCTTCTGTTGGTCGTTCAAAGTTTACAATAACTTTTTTCATTCCATCTTTTTCAACAATTTGTGAATGAACAATCTCCGTTTCATCTGCCAGTGTCATATATGGATACATCATACAACGTCACCCCGTTTCTTATTTTTAAACTCATTATAGCATCATACCCTGTCGTTGTCATGTGATTAAAAGCTAAATTCTTTCACTGAAAATTTCAAAAGTAAATTCCATCGTCCGCTTATGCGGTGGAATTTACTCCTACATGAGTGGAGTTTAATCTTTCATATATTCGTGCTATGCTCATGAAGACCTTCTGACAGCAGTAGAAGGAGATCTCTATGAGTAAATATATTCCTGGTAACCAGAAACATCTTTCCCTTGAAGACCGTAAATACATTGAGCGTTCCCTGAATAACGGCAGCACTTTTAAAGATATCACCCGCTTCTTATGCAAAGATCCTACAACTATTTCGAAGGAAGTGAAACTCCATCGTGTAAGTGATTGGTATCATAAAGGATCCTTCCTTAACGCTCACAACTTCTGCATTCATAGATATCACTGCAGAAAAACAAATGTATGCAGGAAAATCATACTCTGCAACATTAAGTGTACTTCCTGTCCAACCTGTAACCAAACCTGTCCTGATTTCGTTAAAGAACAGTGTAACCGTCTTGATAAGGCTCCTTACGTCTGTAATGGATGTCCGAAAGCCATCTATCATTGTTCCATTGCTCACAAGTACCGTTACGATGCTGTCTTTGCAGACCGCAAATACAAGGAATGTCTGTCTTCGTCCAGAGCTGGTATAAACATGACAAAGCATGAACTACGTCAAAAGGACATGGTCATTTCGCCTCTTATTTATCAGGGACAATCTGGAGATTCCACCTATGCAGATGCCTGCTTAAGCCGAATGACATCCAAGGCATATCGTCTTGAATTTCCTGGCAGAGATCGTAGAGTAAACAACGGTAACTAATAAACCTGCTGAGCTTTGCTCAGTTTGAAGCGGAATGGCGCTCCGTTCCTCTGGAACGGATGCGCAGTTCTTGCGGAATATGCACTATTTTAAAAAAATTACAGAATTTCTTTTTTATTCTTTTTATTTGTAATCTTATGTTCATTTCTTCTATTTTCATAAGCTCTCATTCTTTTCTAATTCCCTGCATTTTCCAGAAAGCTCTTCCTCCAACGCTCTCACATCCCTGCAAATCTTTCCTTGGATCTCCTCTGTAAATTTTTCCGGCAATGGATCTCTCACCTTCAGCTCTTCTCTCACTTCGTCCCACCATAGAAACTCTCTATACTTGCAGATCACCTGCTCCACGCATTTTCCTATCCTCGTCTCTTTCCCACATTCCTCTGCCTTTTTCTCATTCTGTAAACTTGCATAATACAAAATCGTGACATTAAGCTCTTCTATCACCTTATTCATTTTCCTGCAGTCTACCTGGGTTCCATGCGAATTTTCTTTTTCTGCCTTACGTTTTCGTTCTTCCTCTTTTCTTTGCGTAGCTATTACTTCATCATATACAAACAACTCACCATCTTGGCTGATATATCCCACTTCGCTCAATACCAGTTTCAACAATTCCGGCGCTGCATGCAGTGTAGATGAAAGCTGCGATAGCTCCCACCGTTCTGCTCTCCTGATATATTCTTCCAATTGCTCAATAGTCGGTTTCTTCTCGATTCTTTTTCCAAATGACTCCTTCAGCCATCCAATACTCTGATAAATAAAAACTACCCGTGACGCCCAGTCGATTGCATCAGCCAGGGAGTTTATTCCCAGCGTGTCTAATATCTGGGAACTGTGATATAAAAATGTTTTCCATCCCTGCAAAACCGCCTGCGCGATCTGTATTCCATCCCCGCCCATATTGTTGGCTTGTACAAGAATTCCTTTTTCCTCTGCCTCTGGAAATGTGCGAAGGAAATCCCGAATCGTCACCCTGTCATATGGGACATTCCATTCGACACCCTCCTCAAATTGGATATACGGAAACATTTTATAGCGTGTATAGCTATCCATATCATCTTTATAATACGTATAAAAAGAAACATGCCGAATCTCATGTCCATGCTTTTTGCAATAAGACACCAGATTTTCCGACAGCTCCTCCTCATGAATCAGGATCATTTCCGGAATACGATATTCCAGGCAATAGTCAATCTGTAAACTGCAGATCTGTCCATTTCCTTTTATATATTCCTGAAGTTTTTCTTCTGCATACGTTATATTTTCCCGAATTTTCTCTTCATAACCGTCCTCTACCGCTACTCCATGAAGCTGCCCCAATTCATCCTGATAAACTGGCGCAAAAGCAATCTCATCCACTTGCCGTACATATTCTGGATGATCCTGCAATAATTTTCGCTTTTCTTCTCCTATCTGCATCAATGTATACTCAGCATACAAATAAAATGCCCGATACAATCTATGAATCAAAAGAAAATACTTATAAAAAAGCGGGACACAGCAAAGTCTTGTATCTGCTACTCCATACTCTAACAAATCCTTTTTGGCCTTTTGTAACATCCTTTTTAGATTTGTATTCATCTTCAGATGTGTGGTCTCCAGAATTTCTGACAGATCTAAATAAATTTTTTCTTCATCATAATGAATCGGTATATGGCCATGCTGCATATAGTTTCGCAGAAAGTCTACAATTTTATACTCCGAATATTGATCATATGCTTTCGAAATGAAGTTTTTCTTAAAACTTTTATCCTTAGAAATATAGAATTCATCAAATTTCTCCATAGATTCTATCAATGTCCGCCCTGCGCTGACGGCATTGCAAAGCAACGCATTGATCTGAATCACATCTACAGTTTCTCCTCTCTTAGCGAATATACGATCGTCAAATTGTAAAGAGAATTTCTCAAACATATTTTCCAAGTTAAAAACCATCATACTATATAACTCATCCAATTCACAAATATGCTGTGACATGCTGAGATACCGCCGCAATATCTGTTCATGCTCCCATGGCAGTTTCTCAAGCTGTGTTCCTGGAACATTCAAAAAATCCATTGGAATATACGCTCTTGTATTCATTGACATCCCTCCAAACCTATACAATTCTTTCTTGGAAATGCAAACTTTTTGTATACGCAAATAACGCTCACAAACTTCTCAAATTTATTACTGTATATATACCCCGTACTTACAATATAATTTGATTTTAACACCTATGTTCCAGCATAACAATCAATTCATGACTTTTTGTTTTTTTCTTTTTATAATATTTTTTACTCGTGTTTCTTCCTATTATAATATCTTTTCTTTTAGCATTTACTTTCTACTCTTCTGTTTCTTCTCATACAGCTTCCTTGGTCCGTATTTATGCTATTGAAGACTTATATTCCAAGAATATTCAAATGAGCAGGAGGAACATCTTTATAGGCGTTCTATAACAGCACATTTATAGGGTCTAAATGCTAGTATTCTCAACTCACGCCTTCACGGAAGGCGACTGCAAATTCAAATAATTTTTGCTGCTAAACACTTCTTATTTTTATTAATTCTTTCCAAATTTCTCATTCTAGCTTTTCTTTTTCACCTAGCTTCTCTTCGCTTTTCTCTTCATCCTGTCATTTTCCGGTGCGAATCTCCCTGTATTTTTCTGTTTATTTACCTTTCGCACTCGAAACATGTACACTCTGTCATAATATTTAATTTGCTTCATTATATCTCTCCACTAATTTTCTATCAACTGAAAATATGTTTTAATTTAATCTCTTTGCTTTTTAAAATTAACTTACTAAAGTTTTTTGTTATTTTTTACTGGCATCGTAAGATGCCAGTAATTAAATTTATAAAATTCTAATAATATCCGAACTTTATCTGATAATTGTAAGTAGGTAATCATCCGTATATTGACATTTTATAAAAGC